>NZ_AUTI01000402.1:0-22433 GCF_000497995.1 Pseudoalteromonas sp. TB25 | reverse complement strand
AAGCCAATGGGCAGCGGGCGCAACAACTCAAGGTATGCGTACGGTTGCTCGTACCCTACAAGAAAAAGCATAATATTTACTAAATTATGCTTTTTACACTAAAAATAGGTACCTTTGGGTGCCTATTTTTTAATTTACAGGCAAGCAATTTTATTTCATTTGCGGTAAAATCCGTCGCCAATACCTGTTTGAGTTTAATTTTTGCTTAACTCTAAGCTGCGCTCAAATCTTATATCCACCACTGGGGTTTCTAATTATGTCAGATAAGTGCTACATCACAGCTCAACAGCTGCTTGAAGATTCGTTCCGCGTAGCGGCACAAGTATACCAAGATGGCTTTCGTCCTGATTTTATTATTGGTATTTGGCGAGGTGGTGCACCGATCGGTATTGCTGTTCAAGAATATTACGATTATAAAGGCATTGAGACTGACCACATTGCAGTACGTACATCGTCTTATTACGGTATTGGTAAACAATCTAAAGAAATTAAAGTCCACGGTTTGCATTACATTGTTGAGAACGCAAATGCAGGCGACTCATTATTAATTGTTGATGATGTATTTGACTCTGGTCGTAGTATTGTTGCATTAAAAGAAAAGCTTTCAGAGCTTATGCGCTTAAACTTGCCACGTGATATTCGTATTGCATGTCCGTACTACAAGCCAAAAAACTCAAAAGTAGACACTGTTCCAGATTATTATATTCATGAGTCTGAAGAGTGGTTAGTGTTCCCGCATGAACTATCGGGTTTAACACCGGATGAAATTATTGCAGGTAAATCTGATCTTGTGAAAATTCATGACATTTTGCTAGAGAAGTAATCAGTAATTTGTGTAAATAAAAAAAGGCCGTTAAGGCCTTTTTTTTATGGGTAAATTTTAAATAACTTAAAGTTGAGCAAAGCTATCTACGTATTCACTTAGCTTTGGTATATCGACTGCTTGTAAGCCATCGTTACTTCTAAGTACCAAGCCTTTTTCGACAAGTTCTGTAACAACACGTCTGTAAGCTCGCTCAGTGGTAGCAAAGCGTTCGGCTTCAGCATTTACAGTTGGATAGGCTCTAAGTAGCGTAGGGTTGTTGTTCTCGGCTCTTAGTAAGCAATCTTTGGCTATGTTGTAGCTCAATGGTAGTAGTAGCTTATCTAAATTGATTTTTTGGTTTTCCTGAAATTTAGCCGCAATAGTTTGTGCGGTGTATAAACTCAGTTCTGGTTTTTCAAGCAGCAGAGCACGCCAATGTCTTAATTCAATAAGATTATAAGTTACATCGCTAAAGCACGTTACCGTATAAATACACGGATTATTATTTAGCGCTTCTATTTCACCAATAAGGGTGTTGTTACAATCCAATTGTCCTAACAGCAGGCGTCGTCCATTACCTACGTCGTAACTAAACGACACAGTGCCACTGCGTACAAGCACAAGCTTGCTTAAAGGCTGATCTTGATGGATCAGAACTTCTTTTTTTGATTGTTGATAGCTACTACCGGCAAAGGTTAAAAGCTGATCAACAAGGTAACTAGAAAAATGGTATTGAAACATCAATGTGCTCTTCGGACATTTGTCCTATTTATTACATCTTAATGACGTTAGCATTAAGACACTAAGAATTTACGCTAACTTGCTACTAATATTATTAGCTTTGCTAATAGTATTATTTTACCTTCATTTCCCGTGTAATGATTTAAGAATTTGCTGGTATTTTCCGGCAAACTTTTTCAGGTTTTTAAGCAAGTTAGCTTTTTTATTTTGTTGTAACTTTGCAATACTTATAAGTGCCATAAGTTAGCAGTACATGTAATGCTAACCTAAAGGCTAGGAGAGAACAATTGAGTTGGGAATATTTAGGCTATATTGCATCAGCTTTATTGGTTGCATCGTTAACAATGACAGATGTAGTAAAACTGCGTTGGTACAACATGTTTGGTTGTATTGTATTTACTGCATACGGTTTTGCCATTGGCGCAGTACCTGTTATTTTTACCAACGGCTTATTGTCGCTTGTAAATTTATACCACATTATAAAAATATATCGCCAACCTAAAGTTGAAGACGCTAAAAGCTAAAATAAGTTATCTGCACAAATAAGTTAATGATTTCAATTAAAATCAAAATTTCAGTTTTTGTGCATTCCGGCTTGAAGTGAATACAGATAATCTCATATCACTCTACATAACTTTCCTTTGAACCTTGCTGTAAGCTCTTACTTAAAAGATGATTACCTTAGGTTTTAATACGCCGAACGTTAGCTAAATTCTGTTCGCGGATAACAAATATATAAATAAGCGCTTCTAAAAATTCCATTAAAAAATCCGATAGCAGTAAACTGCTATCGGATTTTTTATCTGTTATACCAACCTGCTTATATGTGGGTCTATTTAATGCTTCAAAGCGCTTAAATATTTATGTAGGTTGTGGTATTTACGCTTTTTCTAAATCTTCAACGTCACCTAAGCCAGCAGTTAGTTCTTCAAGTAATTGCTTTATTTCCTCAGAAGCTAAAATAAAGTCAGCATCAAGTTTTAAAGCCATATCTTCTTTAGGAATATCTGCGTTCTCTTCTTTTAGAGTTTCAGAGTAGCTTAAACGCTTGATAGAGCCATCGTTTTGCAGCATAAACTTGAGGCGTTCTTGCCAATCAAGTGCCAGTTTAGTTACGCGTTTACCACTTTCTAAGTGCGATTTAACCTCATCACATGCCAGATCATGGCCTTTTAGTTTTACTTGTGCACCGCTGTCGTCAGCTTCTTCAAGCTCAGCGTCAGAGCCAATAGCAAAGCCTTCTGGTGTACTAAAGTTAGTTAACCAATCAGTTAAGAATACATCTAGGTCGTAGTTAGCAAACGCAGGTACAACTGGGAGCGTTCCTAACGATTTACGAAGTAGTGCCAGTAGCTCTTCAGCTTTATTAAAGCTGCCACTATTTACAACCACCCAGCCATTTTCTTGGTCAATAAAGGCAAATTGTAAGCTCGACTTTTTAAATGCCTGGGGTAGAAGAGTATGAAGAATGTTTTCTTTTAATTCGTCTTTTTCTTTCTTTTTAACCGGGCGGTTTTCTTCGGCTTCTATCTGATCAATTTTCTCAGCAACTAGTTCGTTGATAACAGAAGCTGGGAGTACTTTTTCTTCACGTTTTGCGCAAACTAAAATACTTTTTTGAGAAAAATGCGATAGTGTTTCGCCATGCTTTCCAAACGCTTTCGTCCAACCAAATGTTGCAAGCTCTTGACCAGTACATGGGCGAAATAAATCTTGCTCTAATGCTTTATCAAAATCTTCTTGGGTGTATGAAACGTCTTGCTTAAAGCGGTAACAAATAAGGTTACTAAACCACATAGGGGAATTGATCCATTTGAAAAATTTGTCCAATCATAGCAATAAAAACAGCATCTCGAAATGACTGATTTGTTACTAGGGCGTGTTGAATTTTATGGATTGAAATTTGTTCAATCCAAGGAAGATTAAATCGCGGCGCTAGGTTTGTAACCTAGTGGGCTCGGTAACTGCTCCTGCGTTATTCTACTGGCTTACATCCATGTAAGAATAAGTAAAAACTGAGCAAAGCTTCCGCGTCCTGCTCACGCCCCTTACCTACATCCATGTAGGCAACAAAGAGTTAATCGTCCCTAGATCGAGCTCAAAGGGCAGCGCATGTTTGGTATTTATGCTGCGTTATCGCCTATTTATGGGGAATAACCACACTACATAGGCTCTGCCCTGCCTAAAAACCAAACATATTTCTGCAAATTCAACCACCAAAGAACAATACGCCCTAATAATTTAATGCATATACTTTTTTATTCATATTTATCAAAAATAGGCATTGGCTTAGCCATGTTCTTTGGAAATTGAATATAGTAACGCAGACCTTTACCAGGTTCACTCGTTGCATCAATAGATCCACTAAGAGTTTGTTTAACTAAATTAAACATTATATGGGTACCTAATCCGCTTCCGCCCTCATCGCGTTTAGTCGTAAAGAATGGGTCAAACAATTTTTTCAATTGCTCACTGGTAACTCCGTTACCGTCATCTTTGTAATCAATCGTTAAGTTAGTGTCATCTGCGCTTATTTTGATATCCATCACACCGTTGCTTTTACCTTCAAAGCCATGAATGAGTGAATTCATAATTAAGTTAGTAAAAATTTGGCTGATGGCGCCTGCCGGTAAATTTAAAACTAAATCATCAGGGCATTCTAATTTTATTGTATGGGATGTCTTTTTTAGTTTTGGATGCAGTGAGCGTATTACTTCGTTAGTGTAATCTTTAAAGTTAATAGTTCTTACAGCTTCACTGGCCTGATCGACCGCTATTTGCTTAAAGCTAGCAATAAGCTCTGAGGCTCTATCTAAGTTAGTGGTTAACAAGCTTGTACTTTGTTTTGCTTCGTTAATAAATTCTTCTAGTGCTTTTGGTGAAAGTGTTTTTTCACTATAAGCACTTTCGAGTTTATTTAAGCGTTCTTGCAAAAACGATATTGCCGTTACACCTATACCAATAGGGGTGTTAATATCATGCGTAATACCCGCCACAAGCCCGCCTAGTGCGGCCATCTTCTCTGTGCCCAATAAACGTTCCTGTGCAAGGCTTAATTCCTCTATATAACGCTGAGATTCAGTTTGTTTTGTAATTAGCTCTTGCTCTGTGCTGCGGCGTAAGTCTATTTCTTCAGTGAGCACAATTTTTTGCTTCTCAAGTTCGTATTTTTGCTGTTGTAATTCCATCATTGCTTGGCTTAAGTTTGATGTTTTACGGGCTACGTCTTGCTCAAGTTGTATGTTGTGATGATCGAGCTTTTCGTTACTAATAATAAGTTCTTTTTGGGTGTGCTCAAGCTCTTTTCTGTACTGAACCACTTTATCTATTAGTTTGTTAAACGACTGCTCCATTACTTTTAGTTCGTTATGCTCCTCTGTTTCTATTTCTATGTGTTGTCCTTCTAGCTCATCTAATTCTAGGTTTTCTAGTTGCTCAGTAAGCTCAGCTAAGGGATCTGTAAGAAGCTTTCTAAATGCCATTAAAAATAAAATGATTAAAAAGGTAGTTTTAATCATCGCATTACCAATCAAAAAGTAGATTGATACCATAATTCGGCTTAAAACAACTTCTCGGCTAGAGAACAAGGTAACGTCGCCCACTTGGGTAGCACGGCCAGAAAATTCAAAAATAAGTGGAAAGGTGTAACCAAACAGACCGGATTTCGCGTCTTCTAAAATAGCTTCTTCTTGTACTAACTGTTGGTTATATAGCTTATGTATGTCGAGCGAGCGCCCTAACTGTGAAATAATTTCGCCGCTGTCGTCTCGAACAATAATCCCTTCAATCATGGGAATGGCGAGTAAACCTTCTGCTGTTGTAATTGTTTGCTTGGTATTAAGCTCCCAAATTGCACGTGTTAAGCTACGACTAAAGGTTTTTTGTAATGTACTTAATTCATCACGTATATAGTCTTTAGTATTGAGATATTCAGCAAGCACCTGTCCGCAAGTCACTACGAAGGTAAGCAAAAAATAAACGGATAAAACGCTTGTTAGCAGCTTCTTAGAAAGGCTTTTTTGTAACATGAGTGACTTGTTCATCCTTTGTTATTTTTGTAACGTTACTATTGTAATTTAAAAGTTAGTCAATAAACCTCTAAAAATAAATAAAAAAGTTAAAATTTAATAAGATAAATCTAATTAAGTAGGTATGTAGTATTAATGTAATTAAACTCAGCTATGAATTAGTAAATTTGTTAGACGTTAAGTTTTGTAAGTTTGATTAGAATTTAGTTTCGTTAATCATATTTAAATGAGTTAATTCTATATTTATCATTGCATTGAATTATTAATGCGCTAAGTACTTAGATGCGTGTTAAAGTGTCCTGAGTGCAAAGAAAGATGGTCTTTTAATAACTTTGATGGTTGTGTAGTAGTAAACATGATGAAATTTTCGATATTAGTCTGTGATGATTCTGCTGTTGCTCGTAAACAAGTCGTGCGGTGTTTAAATGAGTGTATAGACGCAGATATACAACAAGCTATAAATGGAGCAAACGCCCTCGATCTTTTAAGAGCACAAAACTTTGATTTACTGTGCCTAGACCTCACCATGCCAGAGGTTGATGGTATACAAGTACTTGAAACTATAAAAACAGAAAAAATAGAGTGCTTTGTGTTGGTTATTTCTGCTGATATACAGGAAAAAATGAAGCAACGAGTCGCCCAACTTGGCGCAATTGATTTTATTGATAAACCTATTAATAAATCAAGCTTGAATGAAATATTGCATAAATTTGGCATTCATTAGGTTTTTTCATGTTAAAAAAGGCTGTTTTATCTTTTAATTTAGGGTTGACAGCATAGCCTTTGTTAAGGCAGTCTTAACATATGAAAACAATTAATCGCGTACTGACCATTATTATTACAACCATCATTCTTACTGGATAGTGGCATAGGTCGGTGCAACAAATTTAAAGGCCTGTGTTCACTTAGAACACAGGCCTTTTTTCGTTTTATGGGATGAGGAACATAAACAATGCGAGTTTTAAAATTTGGTGGGTCTTCACTTGCCGATTATGCATGCTTACAACAGGTAGCTCAGTTAGTTAAAGCACAATTAAAAGATGAAATGTTATTGGTGCTTTCTGCTCCAGGTGGAATGACCGATTCGCTAGTTGCACTTGCAAGTGCTGCAGAGCAAGGCTTAGATTTTTCGAAGCAATGGCAAGCATTAGCGAGTCGTTGTGAAGGCTTAAAAGCTGACGTTGAAAAAAGTGGCGTAGTCGTTACAAGCTGGCCAGACCTAGGCGAGCTTAAAAATAAATTAGATGGCGTGTCGCTTATACAGTGTTGCCCTGATCAAGTTCGCGCATTTGTAATTAGCTTTGGAGAGCGCGTTAGCGTTTCTTTAATGCAGGCTTTATTGAGCTCACAAGATGCAAGGTACTTAGAAGCAACAAGCTGTATTGCTTCAACTGGTGGCTACATTGATGCAGAAGCTGATTTAGTGGCAAGTAAAGCTCGCTTTCAAGCTGTGCTTAAAGAAAACCCTGCAACTATTTATATTATGCCTGGTTTTACGGCGAGTAATGATAAAGGTGAGCTTACGACGCTTGGCCGTAATGGCTCAGATTACTCAGCAGCTATTGCTGCGGCATGTTTAGAAGCTGAGATTTGCCAAATTTGGACTGACGTTGATGGCGTATATAGCGCTGATCCTCGTTATATTAAAAAAGCCACTAAAGTAGATTTTTTATCTTATAAAGAAGCGATGGAGCTTTCTTACTTTGGTGCAAAAGTACTTCACCCAAAAACAATTTTACCGTGTGCTAAAGCAGGCGTGCCATGTGAAATTAAAAATACGCATAACCCAGACGCACAAGGCTCATTAATTGGTAACGATTATTCATCTGATGAGCCCGTAAAAGCGCTTTCTAGCTTACAAGACCTTGCAATGTTAACTGTTTCAGGCCCAGGCATGAAAGGTAAAGTAGGCATGGCATCTAAGGTATTTAACGCGCTTGCTCACGATAACGTATCAATTGTATTGATCACGCAATCATCATGTGAATTTAGTATTAGTTTTTGTGTGCACGAAACAGACCTAGCACTTGCACTCGATGCGCTACAAACTGCATTTGAGCTTGAATTACAAGCAGGGCTTATTGAGCCTGTTCAAGTACAGCGTAATTTAGCCATTGTTACTTTAGTGGGCGACAACATGCGCGCACACCGTGGCTTAGCGGCTAAGTTTTTTGCATCGCTTGCACAAGCGCAAGTAAATATTGTGGCAATTGCACAGGATTCTACAGAAAGTGCTATTTCTGCGGTAATTGATGGTGAGTTATGTAATGACGCTGTAAAAATATGCCATGAAAACTTTTTCACGCATGTGCCGTCAATTGATGTGTTTTTACTAGGTTGTGGCTTAGTAGGGCAAGAGCTTATTAATCAGCTTGAGCGCCAGCAAGCTTGGCTTGAAAAGCGTAATATTAAACTTAACTTGTATGGTGTTGCTAACTCTCGTCAATTACACCTTGATAACGAAGGCATCGCTTTTAGTGATTGGCAGCAAAAATTGGCCTCATCTGAGCAAGCATTTGATTTAAAATTAGTAGAGCAATTTGTTAAGCAAAACCACTTAGTGAATCCGGTATTAGTAGATTGTACATCTTCAGATGCACTTGCTGCGCAGTACGTAGACTTTTTAAATGCAGGTTTTCATGTGGTTGCAGCTAATAAAAAAGCGACAACAAGCTCATACACGTATTACCAAGATTTAATAGCTGCTACGCAAAAGAATAATCGTAAATTTTTATACGAAACTAACGTTGGTGCAGGTTTACCAGTAATCGATAACTTGCAGTCATTATTTGGTGCCGGTGATGAGTTACTAGAGTTTAGCGGTATTTTATCAGGCTCACTTTCGTATATGTTTGGCGCACTTCAAGATGGTTTATCACTTTCTGAGGCAACTATTAAAGCCAAAGAAAGCGGTTTTACTGAGCCAGATCCTCGTGATGATTTATCGGGTACTGATGTAGCACGTAAGTTACTGATCATTGCTCGCGAAGCCGGTATGAAGTTGGAGCTAAGCGATATTGAAGTTGAGTCAGTATTACCACAAGGTTTTGCACAAGGTGATAGCGTTGATGAGTTTATGGCAAAACTACCAAGCCTAGATGCTGATTTTAATGACCGCATTCAAAGTGCTGCGAGCGAAGGAAAGGTACTTCGTTATGTAGGTACAATTAAAGAAGGTCACTGTAAAGTAGGTATTGAGGCTGTTGATGAAAAACATGCGCTTAATGTAATTCGCGATGGCGAAAACGCGCTTGCTATTTTAAGCCAATACTACCAGCNTTCGTGGTTATGGTGCCGGCTCTGAAGTAACAGCAGCGGGTGTATTTGCTGATATTTTAAAAACACTATCGCGCTAGGAGCTCGTTATGATTGAAGTATATGCTCCGGCGTCTATTGGTAATTTTGCAGTGGGTTTTGATGCACTTGGCGCAGCGCTTGCGCCAATCGATGGTAGTTTATTAGGCGATGTAGCTGTTGTAAGTGCAGCACCAAGTGACGAATTTATTTGTACTGGCGACTACGCTCACAAGTTACCAAGTGATGCGAATGAAAACTTAGCGTACCAGTGTTTAGTACATTTTAGAGCGCATGTCGCGCCTGATATGCCAAGCGTAAAGCTCGAGCTTAAAAAGAATTTACCAATTGGATCTGGACTTGGTTCTAGTGCATGCTCGGTCGTGGCTACCTTTGCTGCCCTTGATAAGTTTGCACAAACTAACTTAAGTCAGGTTGAGCTTATTGAGCTTATGGCTGACTTTGAAGCTGTAGTGAGCGGTGGTCGTCATTACGACAACATCACGCCATGCTATTTAGGTGGTTTGCAATTAACAGGTGATTTAATCCCTGATAAATCGATTGCACTGCCTGTTGATGAAAATTGGTACTACGTTGCTGCGTTCCCTGGTTTTTCACTCAACACTGCAAAAGCGCGCTCGGTTTTACCAAAAGAGTTGAGCATGCATGCAAGTGTTGAGTTTGCACAGCGTTTATCGGCATTTAGTAGCTTACTGTTGACTAATCGTTTTGACGATGCACTGAGCATAATGAAAGATGAAATAGCAGAACCTTACCGCGCACCGCTTATTAAAGGTTTTAGTGAAGCCAAAGCAAGCTTACCAGCGTTGGGCGCTGAAATAGTGAGTATTTCGGGCGCAGGACCTACCTTGTTTAGTGTATGTAAAACACTTGAAGCTGCAAAGCAATGCGCGCAGTGGTTAGAGGCAAATTACATTAACGAGCAAGGCTTTTGCCACATTTGTAAATTAGATAACGACGGCACGCGTCAATTAACAGTTTTATAGGATAGGTAGTCATGCAATTACATAATTTAAAAGATAGCTCACAAAAAGTGTCGTTCGTTGAAGCCGTAAAAACAGGTTTGGGTCGTAATCAAGGTGTGTTTTTCCCTGAATCCCTTGCCCCACTGTCCGATGTTCATGCTTTGCTTGATATGGACTTTGTTACACGCAGTGGCAAAATATTATCTCACCTAATTGGTGATGAGCTGCCTAGCGACACTGTGGCACAAATGGTTAAAAATGCATTTAACTTTCCAGTTAAGCTGGAGGAAGTTGAAGAGAATACATACTGCTTAGAGTTGTTTCATGGTCCTACGCTTGCGTTTAAAGACTTTGGTGGTCGCTTTATGGCTGAGTGTTTAACGCAATTTAATAAAGATGAAAAAGTAACTATTTTAACCGCAACATCGGGCGATACTGGTGCAGCCGTTGCACATGCTTTTTATAACAAGCCGAATATCGATGTTGTCATCTTATATCCTAAAGGCAAAATTTCACTTGCTCAGCAAAAGCTATTTACTACGTTAGGTAACAATATTCATTGTTATGCAGTTGATGGCAGTTTTGATGATTGCCAAGAGTTGGTTAAAAATGCCTTTTTAGATGAAGAAGTTAAATCAACACTTGGGCTTAATTCTGCTAATTCAATTAATATTAGCCGTTTAGTTGCTCAGGTTTGTTATTACTTTGAGGCCATTGCACAACTACCAAAAGAAAAACGCGCAACAGCGCATATATCAGTGCCAAGTGGCAACTTTGGTAATGTATGTGCTGCAATGATTGGTGCGGTTATTGGCTTACCTGTAGGTAAATTAAGTGCAACCACCAACCAAAATGATACTGTGCCGCGCTTTATGCTTGATAAAACCTGGACGCCAAACGCAACACTTGAGTCGCTTTCAAATGCAATGGATGTAAGTAAGCCAAACAACTGGCCGCGTGTGCAAACAATGTTAGATAATAACTGGTTTAGCTACGATAATTTTTATTCAACTAGCGTAAACGAGGAAGACACGCAATCGGTGATGAAAAAAATTCAACAAACGGGTTATGTTGCAGAGCCTCACACTGCTATTGCGTACCAAGGTCTTGTTGAAAATCGAGCGCCTGGTGCAGCGGGCATCTTTTTAGCCACAGCTCACCCTGCTAAGTTTAAAGAAAGCGTAGAGGGTATTTTAAATATTGAATTAGGTATGCCAAAACCACTTAGCGACGCACTAGCAAAACCATGTCTAGCAAGCGATATAAAGGCCGATTACGACGCATTACGTACAGAAATACTTGCTAAACTTGGCTAAGTTAATTAATTCAAAAAGGCGGTTAAGCCGCCTTTTTTTATAACTATAGGCTTTTAAATCTAGTGAGTTGCATTTACTAATTAAATGTAGGAAATAGCATTCATTTAAAATCGTTATGGTTTTATAAGAAAATATCATCTTAAAAAGTCTGTGAAATAGTTTCAATCCCTGTTTAAATATCCTCAACTTAAGAGCGTAGGCAAAGAGTCGTTTAAAGCGTACAATAAAGCCTCTAAAAAACACCATACACGTTGCCCTAGGAGACCCCAATGTTAGAACGTAGCATGAATATTTCGGATTTTGATCCAGAGTTATTTGACGCGATAAACAAAGAAACTGCTCGCCAAGAAGAGCACATTGAACTAATCGCTTCAGAAAACTACTGTAGCCCACGCGTACTAGAAGCGCAGGGTTCACAGCTTACAAATAAATACGCAGAAGGTTACCCTGGCAAACGTTATTATGGCGGTTGTGAGCACGTTGATGTTGTTGAGCAATTAGCAATTGACCGTGCTAACGAGTTATTTGGTTCTGACTACGCAAACGTACAACCACATGCTGGTTCGCAAGCTAATGCTGCTGTTTTTCTAGCGCTATTAGAAGCAGGCGACACTGTACTTGGTATGAGCTTAGCTCATGGTGGTCACTTAACTCACGGATCACACGTAAGCTTCTCTGGTAAGCTTTACAATGCAATTCAATACGGACTAGATGAAACAACGGGCGAAATTGATTACGCACAGGTTGAAGCACTAGCACTTGAGCATAAACCAAAAATGATTATTGGTGGTTTCTCAGCGTACTCAGGTATTGTTGATTGGGCTAAATTCCGTGAAATTGCTGACAAAGTAGGTGCTTACCTGTTTGTTGATATGGCTCACGTTGCAGGTTTAATTGCGGCAGGCGTTTACCCAAGCCCAGTTCCTCATGCACATGTTGTAACTACAACTACGCATAAAACACTTGCTGGTCCTCGTGGTGGTTTAATTATCTCTGCATGTGGCGATGAAGCAATCTATAAAAAGCTTAACAGCGCAGTTTTCCCTGGTGGCCAAGGTGGTCCTTTATGTCATGTTATTGCAGCAAAAGCAGTGGCATTTAAAGAAGCGCTTCAACCAGAATTTAAAGTATACCAAACACAAGTTGTTAAAAACGCAAAAGCAATGGTTGCTGTAATGCAAGAGCGCGGCTACAAAATCGTATCTGACAAAACTGAAAACCACTTATTCCTACTCGATTTAATCGATAAAGATATTACTGGTAAAGATGCAGATGCAGCCCTTGGTAACGCTAACATCACAGTTAACAAAAACTCAGTGCCAAACGATCCACGTTCTCCGTTTGTAACATCTGGTTTGCGTATTGGTTCTCCTGCAATCACTCGTCGTGGTTTCAAAGAAGAAGAATCAAAAGAGCTTGCTGGCTGGATTTGTGACGTACTAGATAACATCACTGATGAATCTGTACAGGCGCAAGTTAAAGAAAAAGTAAAAGCAATTTGTGCAAAATTACCTGTTTACGCTTAATTGCATAAGCAGCAGTAATTTAGATCACATAGGCTAGGGGCCTGTTTATCTTTCGAGGTTTAATTTGCAGTAGTATGTTTGGTTTTTAGGCAAGGCAGAGTCTATGTAGTGTGGTTACTCCACACAAATAGGCGATAACGCAGCATAAATGCCAAACATGCACTGCCCTCGGGTTCGTCCTAGGGGCGATTTACTCTTTGTTGCTCGGTTTTTACTTAGCCCACTAGGTTACAAACCTCGCGCCGCGATTAAATCACCCATAGATAGAACAAATTTAATCCTGAAAGGTCAACAGGCCCTATTTTTTTGCTAAGATAAAAGACCGCTATTTAGCGGTCTTTTTTGTTTTAAAACGGAAGTACCGAGCTATGCATTGTCCATTTTGTACCGCAAAAGATACTAAAGTTATTGACTCACGCCTTGTTGGTGGAGGCCATCAAGTTCGCAGGCGCCGTGAGTGCAACGACTGCCATGAGCGCTTTACTACATTTGAAGGCGCTGAACTGGTTATGCCTCGTGTTATTAAACAAGACGGCAGCCGCGAACCATTTAACGAAGATAAATTATTAAATGGCTTAAATCGCGCACTCGAAAAACGCCCAGTGAGCACAGAGCAAGTAGACGAAGTAGTGAATATAATAAAATCGCAGTTGCGTGCTACAGGCGAGCGAGAAATTTCAAGCCATTTGGTTGGTGAATGCATTATGGAAGCCCTCAAAAAGCTCGATAAAGTAGCGTATGTAAGATTTGCCTCTGTTTATCGCTCGTTTGAAGATATACGCGAATTTGGCGAAGAAATTGCCCGCTTAGGGGAGTAACAATGCAAAGCCAAGTTCCTTTTACTGAACATGATGAAATGTATATGGCACGCGCCATAGAACTTGCCAAAAAAGGCCGGTTTACTACCACACCTAACCCTAATGTTGGCTGTGTTTTAGTTAAAAATAATCAAATAATTGGTGAGGGTTTTCATCAATTAGCAGGTCAAGGCCATGCAGAAGTAAATGCACTGGCTGTCGCTGGAAAAAATGCACAAGGTGCAACGGCTTATGTAACGCTTGAACCGTGTAGTCATTATGGCCGTACGCCACCGTGCGCCGAAGGCTTAAAAGCTGCCGGTGTGGTAAAAGTAATTGCTGCTATGGTTGATACAAATCCACAAGTTGCTGGCAAAGGCCTTAAAATACTGAGCGACGCGGGTATTGACGTTGCTTACGGGTTACTCGAATCACAAGCTCGCGCACTTAACGTTGGCTTTTTTAAGCGTATGGAACAAGGCTTACCTTATGTGATTTGCAAAATGGCAGCGAGTATTGATGGTAAAACGGCGCTTAAAAATGGGCAAAGTAAGTGGATCACAAGTCCTGCTGCTCGACAAGACGTACAATTATACCGAGCGAAAAGCTGCGCTATTTTAACCGGTGCCGATACAGTGCTAGTAGACGATGCTAAACTTAATGTGCGACTAAGTGAGCTGCCTTGCACACTGCCTACTGATTTGCCGCTTCGCCAGCCCGTGCGTGTTATAATTGACTCTCAAAACCGTTTAACACCTGACCTTGCTTTATTTGAAATCCAAAGTGATGTAATAATATTTACGACTAAGGTTGATAAATCATTGCAATGGCCGCATTTTGTAAAGCATATTGAAGTTAGTGAAAGTAACGGTAAAGTTGATTTACAAGCCGTTTTAGAAAAACTTGGGCAACTGCAGTTTAATAATGTTTGGCTTGAAGCTGGCGCAACACTTGCTGGTAAAATGACAGAGCTTAATTTAGTTGACGAGTTTGTTTTTTATTTAGCGCCTAAACTAATGGGCCATGATGCAAAAAGTTTAGTTAATTTTCCTGAATTGACGAGTATGCAGAACACCGTTGATTTAACATTTAATGAATGTGCGCGCATTGGTGACGATTTACGTATCACCGCGTCAAAACTCATTAAAATCACTTAATAAAAAGAGTAGTGCTATGTTTACTGGGATAATAGAAGCCACAGGCAAAATTGCTTTATTACAAAAAAAACAAGGCGACTTAGCCATTCGTATCCAAAGTACTGATCTTGATATGACAGACGTAAAGTTAGGTGACAGCATTGCAACTAATGGTGTTTGCTTAACTGTAGTTGATAAACATATTGATGGTTTTAGTGCGGATTTATCTAATGAGACGATTAGTTTGACCGGTTTTGCTCACTATGCTTTAGGACAAACGGTGAATCTTGAAAAAGCCATGCAACCTGTTTCTCGTTTAGGCGGTCATTTAGTGTCTGGCCATGTTGATGGTATCGCAACAATTACAAGTATTACAGCAAACGCCAGAGCAACAGAATATTGGCTTACAACTGACGAAAATTTAATGAAATACATTCCTTACAAAGGTTCGGTATGTATTGATGGTATAAGCCTGACAGTAAACGCTGTAGAGGGTAATAAATTCAAATTAACAATTGTCCCACACACGAGTGAGCAAACCACAATTGCTCATTTTAAAGTAGGTACCCAAGTTAATTTAGAAGTCGATCAAATTGCACGTTATTTAGAGCGCCTTATAAAGGGTGCAGAGCAACCAACGGGCTCTGATATTTCGATGAGCTTACTCGCTAAAGCGGGTTTTATTAAATAACGAAACTGACAACTTACACGAGCAAATTTATGAATTTACACAGCGCGCAAGAAATCATCGACAATATTAAAGCCGGTAAAATGGTTATTTTAATGGATGATGAAGATAGAGAAAATGAAGGCGATTTAATAATAGCAGCTGAGCATATTAGCGCAGAAGCGATTAATTTCATGGCTACCCATGGCCGTGGTTTAATTTGTTTAACCATGACGCAAGAGCGTTGCGAGCAACTTGATTTACCGTTAATGGTTAAAAACAATGGTGCAGCATTTTCTACTAACTTTACAATGTCGATAGAAGCATCAAAAGGTGTTACAACCGGTATTTCAGCAGCAGACAGAGCACGTACAGTGCAAGCGGCTATAGCTAAAGGCGCAGTCCCAAGTGATATTGTTCAGCCTGGACATATTTTTCCTATTATGGCGCAACCTGGTGGCGTATTAACTCGCGCAGGACACACTGAAGCGGGCTGTGATTTAGCGCGTTTAGCTGGGCTTGAAGCATCATCTGTTATTGTTGAAATACTTAATGCTGACGGCACTATGGCACGTCGCCCTGATTTAGAAGTTTTTGCGAAAGAGCACGATATTAAAATTGGCACCATTGCTGATTTAATCGAATACCGCAACTTAAACGAAACAACAATTGAGCAAGTAGCAAAATGTAAGTTACCAACTGTTCATGGTGAATTTGATTTAGTTACTTACAAAGACACAATTGACGGCCAATTACATTACGTATTACTCAAAGGCGATATAAAAGATCAAGAGCCGACAAATGTGCGTGTACATTTGCAAAGTACCTTTAATGATATTCTACTTTCAGACAGAAGTGCTGACCGTAGCTGGGGCCTTTCAGAAGCAATGGCTTATATCGCTAAAAATGAAGGTGCTTTAGTTATTTTAGGTAAGCAAGAAAGCACTGAAGAGTTAGAGGCAACTGTGAAAGCATTTGCAGCAGCTGATGCTGGCGAAAGCGTTACGCCACGTAAATTCAAAGGTACATCTCGTACTGTTGGCGTAGGTTCGCAAATACTTGCCGATCTTGGAATTAAACAAATGCGATTAATGAGTCGCCCTAAAAAGTACCATGCACTTTCGGGCTTTCATTTAGAAGTTGTTGATTACGTTGAGCCACAATAAGCATCACGCTTAAACTAGGCTATTATTTTATTTTTATGGTATGATGCGCAGCAATTTTTGCGCAATCGCAACCGCTTGAACTTATTTTTAGGGTTATCAAATGAAAATTATTGAAGGTAATAAGTACGCTCCAGGCAAAAAATTTGCCATTGTCATTTCTCGTTTTAATGACTTTATTGGTAGCAGCCTCCTTGCAGGTGCTGTTGATGAGCTAAAACGCACAGGTGGCGTATCAGATGACGACATTACCGTTATTTATGTGCCAGGCGCGGTAGAATTACCTTTAGCGGCTAAACGCGTTGCGGCAAAAAAAGAGTATGATGCAATCATCGCATTAGGCGTAGTGATCAGAGGTGGTACACCACACTTTGACCTAGTTGCTGGCGAATCAAACAAAGGTCTTGCGCAAGTATCACTTGAGTATGATATCCCGGTTGCATTTGGCGTATTAACCACAGAAAGCATTGAACAAGCAATTGAGCGTGCTGGCACCAAAATGGGCAATAAAGGCGGCGAAGCTGCTTTAGGCGCGCTTGAAATGGTTAATGTGTTAGATAAAATTTAAGTTTAAGGAATTTTTGTGAAACCAGCAGCAAGACGTAAAGCACGTATCTTAGCACTCCAAGCCGTTTATTCTTGGCAAATAAGTGGCAATTTAATTGCCGATATCGAACAACAAATGTTGATCGAAACAGACGTTACTAAAATTGATGTTGAATACTTTAAAGATCTAGCGACGGGTGTTGCTGTAAATTACAAGCAACTAGACGAAGCTGTATCACCACATTTAACACGTCCGTTTGATGACTTAGATATGGTTGAGCGTGCAATTTTACGTTTAAGCAGCTATGAGCTTAAGTTCCGTGAAGACGTACCTTATAAAGTTGCTATTAACGAAGGTATTGAGCTGGCCAAAATTTTTGGCGCTGAAGACAGCCATAAATTTGTAAACGGTGTACTTGATAAAGCTGTTAAGCATTTACGCAAGTAAGTAAACCGTTAAAGAGGGGAGCCGGCATAGGCCGGCTTTTTTGTGTATGAAGGAATTTGAATTAATTAACCGCTACTTTAAAGGTCGCGGTATCACCCGTCGTGATGTAAACCTAGGTATAGGGGATGATTGCGCTTTAGTAACCGTTCCACAAAACTGCCAACTTGCCGTTACAACAGACACTCTTGTTGCTGGCGTACACTTTTTTGATGATATTTCCCCTCGTGCATTAGGTCACAGAGCGCTTGCTGTTAATTTAAGTGATTTAGCGGCCATGGGCGCTGAGCCGACTTGGGTTTCAGTTGCGTTAACTTTGCCAAGTATTGACCCACAGTGGATTGAAGAGTTTACTGATGGCATGCATGAAATTGCTGAATATTTTAATGTGCAGATTATAGGAGGCGATACAACTCAGGGCCCACTAACCATCACTATTTGTGCGAAAGGGACTGTACCCGAAGGTACTGCACTTCGTCGTAGTGGCGCAAAAGTGGGTGATTGGATTTATGTTACGGGTCCGCTAGGTGACGCTGGACTTGCAATTGAGTCTCGCAAACAAGGTATAAGTATTGAGCCAGAGCATTTAAAGTACGTAAATAAACGCTTTGACTTTCCAACCCCACGTGTTGCTGCAGGGCAGGTATTACGAGGCCTTGCATCATCGGCTATCGATGTGTCGGACGGCTTAATCGCTGATTTAAGTCATATACTCGATATGTCACAAGTAAGTGCAGTGGTGAATATTGAAAGTATTCCAACTTCAGATGCGATGCAAGCAAGCCTTGATTTTAATCAGCAGCTGCCATTTATTCTCAGTTACGGTGATGATTACGAATTAATTTTTACGGTCCCTGATAGCAATAAAAGTATGTTAGAAATAAAGCTACGCCAGTATGGTGTAGATGCAACATGCATTGGCCAAGTTAAAAGTGGCGATGGCCAAATTGAGCTTTTACACAACGGTGAAAAGTTTGATTTTGAACCGCAGGGTTTTGAGCACTTTGCAAAGGAGCTGGTTTGAACAATAACCGCAAGTTTAATTTAAAGCGTCCACATCAGTTTTTTGGTCTGGGCTTTGGGACTGGGCTTGCCCCTAAAGCGCCCGGTACATTTGGTACGTTTGCTGCCTTGCCATTCATTTTTATGACCATGTATTATCCGTTATGGCTGCAAATTGTATTTGCCGTTGTGATCAGTATATTTGGTATATGGGCGTGCGGTAAAACGGCTGATGATTTAGGCGTGCACGATCATCCTGCTATTGTATGGGATGAAGTGGCGGGTTATTACATCACTATGATTGGCGCAGCACTTAGCTGGCAAACATTACTCGTAGGTTTTTTGTTATTTCGCTTTTTTGATATAGCAAAACCCGGCCCAATCCGTATGCTAGACAAACGAGTACATGGCGGTTTAGGTATAATGGCCGACGATATACTTGCGGGTATTTTTTCGCTTATATGTTTACAAGCGTTAATAAAAGTGGGTTTACTGCCCTTTTAATTTTTATATTTGATTTGTTTAACTAGGTGGCAGCAATATGATGCGATTTTTACTGGTTTGTGTACTTATGTTGTGCGCGACGCCAAGTTGGGCTTCAATTACTGATTACGTAGTTAAGCAATGGAATATAAAAGATGGCCTACCGTCGCAATCACTTAAAAGTGTTGTGCAAGATCAGCAAGGCTATATGTGGCTTGGTACGCAATTTGGTTTAAGCCGTTTTGATGGTACAACATTTACAAATTATAACACGCAAAATAGTCCATTCTTGCCTAGTAATGGTGTTAATAAGCTTTTAGTCGATTCTAGTGGTTTGCTATGGGTAGGCACTAAAAGTGGCNGGTAGTTATTAACCCAGCCACATTTGCAGCACAAGAATTTAATATTAAAGGTCCAGTAAGGGATATTCTTGAGGACTCTAAAGGTAGCATATGGATTGCGGCCAACGGCTTATACTATGTAGATAGAGGGCAAGTTGATTTACGCACTGAAGTAAATGGTCCTCTACCTATTGTTAATGCTACTGTGATCACACAAATAGTTGGCTCTGTTAGCCAAATGGCACTCTCTCCTGAAGGCATTTGGCTGGTTAACGATCGTCATTTATTACGCCTTACAAAAAACTCATCAGATTTTTCTAAACTACGTTTAGAGCTTACCGCAAAAATATCTTTACCAGAGCGCTTAGCGCAAACCATAGTGCACGATTTATCATTTTTAAATGGTAATTTGTATATAGCTTCTGAGCTAGGTGCATACTTTTTAGATTTAGATGACGAGCTAAGACCTTTTCCTCTACCTAATGCAAATAACTCAGCCGTTTATAAGTTTATGAGTGATACCGATGGTGGCTTGTGGGTTTCGACCTATGGACGCTTATTATTCAGAGATAAAACCGGTGAGTGGCAATGGGTAGAGCCTAGCCAACTCGATCAAAGTATATGGTTTGCTGATATTTTTAGAGATGATAAAAATAACGTTTGGTTAGCAAGCTTTAGTGAAGGCTTGTGGCTTGCTCATGAAGGACGAGTCGAAAGGCATTCAGCAGTTTCAAACATGACCGAATCTGTTATGGCTATTAGCCAAGCACCCGATGGTAAACTGTGGGTTGCGAATAAAAGCGGCATTGGTTATTTCGATTTAGATAAAAGTTTTATTAATTTAGTCCCAAGTAGTAAATATGGATACGCATCAGTACACGATCTACAATTTGATGGTGAGCGATTATATATAGCCACAGGGCGCGGCTTATTTGTTTTTGAAAACAAGACACTTTACACCGTCCCAGGTCGAGCACTTCGCGATAATCCGGTATTTGCAATAAGTCGCTCTAGTAAAGGCGGCTTTTGGATTGGTACCGGACGCGGTTTATATCGATTAAATTATGCTGGTTTAACGCCTTTTGCCTATAACGCTTTTTTAGGTAGTAAGTTTATTACCTACGTATTAGATAAAACAAACTTTGGTGTGATTGGTACTAGTAAGGGCGCATATTACTTTACAGACCGTGGCATTGAAAAAATTGGCGACCAAACAACACTTGAAAGCGCATACGTAACTAGCGTGCTACATATAGATGGCGTGGGTATTTTAATCGGCTCTCTTAACGACGGGCTTTTTTACAGAAGTACGCAAGGGCAATGGCGTCAGCTCGATGCAGCTAATGGTTTACCGTATGGTTCTATATTTAGCCTAGAATATGATGAAAAGTTAAAGCATGTTTGGGTAAGCACCATGAAAGGTGTTTACAGAATGCCTGTAGAGCAATTTAAAACAGAAATAAAAAGCTTAAAAGTTGAAGAAGTAATTTCATCTTTTGACCGTCAACTTGATGGTAAAGCGAATCAATGTTGTAGTGGACTTGGGCATGATGCGGTAGCAGACACCGGAAATTCTATTTGGTACCCAAGCTTACAAGGTGTTGTTGAAATACCTAAAAATGTAGAGCTATTTGGTGTGCTTGCATTAAAGCCAACAATAGAGACAATAACAACGCCACTTCGTCATTTAACTACCGCTGCGCTTGGTAAAAAACCATCATTAGAAACAGACGAGCGTGATATAACGCTAACTTACACAGCTATTGATTACTATGCACCAAACAGCATTGAATTTAGATATAAACTAAGTGGCTTAGATAGTGACTGGCGCTATGCAAATACGCGACGTGAAGCTATTTATACTAACTTGCCTCCTGGCTCGTTTTTGTTTCAATTAGAAGCTAAGCGCCAAGGTGAAGACTGGGCTAAAGCGCAAGATGTAGAATACGGTTTTGTAGTGCCTGAGCGCTTTGACGAAACAATTTACTTTAGGCTTTTAATTACCAGTGGTTTTATTTTGCTTTTTTATCTCATTTTTTGGGTGTTTAGAGCACAAGAACGCAGAAAACAAGAAGCATTAGAGGGCTTAATCACTGAGCGTACCTTAGAGCTTCGCCAAGCTAATGATAAATTAGGCCAAGTGAATTCACAGCTTAAATTAGTGAGTCACTCAGATGAGCTAACAGGGCTACGTAGCCGCCGCTTTTTGTTTGATCAACTCCCTAAAGATATTGAGCACTTTCAACGTAATTCACAGTCGCTGCAGGCACAAGGTAAGTCACTGGTGCTGGTAATTATTAACTTTGATAACTTCAGCCGTATTAACGATGCGTATGGCCCAATTGCAGGTGATAGCTGCTTACAGCAAATGGCTGCATTGTTAAATTCGCGTACGCAGGGCTCTGACTATGTGGCACGTTGGAGTGGTGATGAGTTTTTATTATTATTACGTGACTTTAAATGCAATAAAATAGACAGCTATGCCTCAGAACTTTGTAAAGTAATAGCGGCTAATTCGTTCCAATTACCAAATGGAAAAACAACTAATATCACGGCATCAATTGGTTGGTCATTTTATCCATTACCTTTACTAGGCGGACAGGTAATTAGCTGGGAAACCTCTATTAACTTAGCAGATATAGCACTGCATCAAGTTAAAAAGCGCGGTGGTGATGGTGTGGCTAATATTACGTTTGATGATCAGCTCGATGCATTTGAGTTTGAACAAAACTCTAATGTTGATCAGCAATTAGGTATTTTACAAAGTAATGGCTTGGCAGATATAAAAGTGTGGATGCGATAATGCCCGACCAAGGTTATTGGTCAGGCATGGTGAGGTTAACTCTATTTGTTAAGCCAAGCTGGTAATATTGCAATCGACTCAGGGGCTGTAAATGCCGTACTGGTATCGGCGCTTATATCACCGCCTGCACTGCTTAAAATATTATTAAATCGCATAACCACATTATTTGACTTCTCAGCTACGTATAAATCTGTTCCGGTATACATAATATCAACAGGGTTACCCAGTAGGGTATTTGGACCGCTAATAGTGGTACTTATGTTTACCAAGCCCGATGCAGTTGCTACGTTATTCAATACGTATATTTTGCCATCGTCAGCAACTGCTGCGCTACCAACATCAGAGAGTATTAGC
>NZ_AUTI01000401.1:0-7314 GCF_000497995.1 Pseudoalteromonas sp. TB25 | reverse complement strand
CGGCCGCGATGATCACGGTATCCTCCACCGCCGTGCGGTTTTTGTTTGATATACCTGCGCAACTTGATTGGTATCCAAATAGCTTTTGGTTTGTAGCCATTGTTTTAGCTGTTGGCTCCATTGTTGTATTTGTTGCGATGTATGGCTTTTCTACGGTTGCTGACTTTTCAAAGCTGTGTGCGCCGTGGCTATTTGTTATATTTATTGCAGGCTCGTTTGCGTTATTCCCTGAGCTTTCAAATCACGTATTAGGTTCTACCTCTTTAACTAGCTTTAGCGACTTTATGACCATAGGTGACTCCTCCATATGGACGGGCACCAATGCCGATGGTGAAAAGGGCATTGGCCTATTAGAAGTGATTGGCTTTGCATGGGCTGCTAACTCAATAACTCACTTTGGTTTAATCGACATGGCTATTTTTAGATTTGCTAAACGCAAAAGCTATGGTTTGTTTTCTGGTGTGGGCATGTTTTTTGGTCATTACTTAGCGTGGATCTCTGCCGGTATTATGGGCGCAGGTGTTGCGGTATTACTTAAAACAACTATTTCATCACTTGATCCGGGCGATGTTGCATACCATGCATTAGGTTGGACTGGATTTGTTATTGTAATTATAGCGGGCTGGACTACAGCTAACGCAAACCTTTACCGCGCAGGTCTTGCTGCACAATCTATATTTGTAAATCAGTCACGTGAGCGTACAACCGCTATTGTAGGTGTTGTAACCGTGATTATTGCGTGTTTCCCGTTTGTATTTTCACAAATGCTACCGCTACTTACTTACGCCGGCTTATTAGTTGTGCCTGTGGGCGGTATTGTGTTTGCTGAGCATGTGTTATTTCCTAAAATTGGCCTAACACGTTACTGGGCTAAATATAAAAATATTACCCGCAGCGTACCGGCTATAGCATCTTGGGCGTTAGCACTTGTGTTTGGCTTTGGCTTAAACGCAATTGATGTAATGTCGTTTTACTACTTGTTTATTCCTACATGGATTTTCACCATTGTTGTTTACACGCTTTTAGCTAAAAAATACGGCGCTGGTGACGACTACACACAAGAAATTGCAGCAGAAAAACAAGAGCAACGTGATATTAAAGAATATCAAGCAGCTGAGGCTAAAGACATTCCAAAGCCAGTAATTGACAGCTCTGTATTTACAAAAGTACTTAACGCAGTTTCTACGGTTTCACTGGTTATTATTTTCATATTTGCCAGCCAAGTGATGTTTTTCAGTGAAACTATGAGTATGTACAGCGCTAATAAATCGCAATTCGAAATTGCCTGTTTTATTTGTACTGTTATTTATTTTGTTACTGCGTACTGGTCGTTAAAACGCCATAAAGTACTCAATACAGCATCGTAATTACTTATCGTAATACAGTATCGTAATTTATATTTTATTTTTGTTTAGTAAGGTCGCACCATGACGCAACATCAACACACAAACGCTCTTGTTACAGGGCTAAACCAACAGAGCTTGGCTCAATTACCAAGCCATGTTGATACACCAACCTACGACCGTAGCGCTGTTAAAGCGGGAATTGTACATATTGGCGTGGGCGGTTTTCATCGTGCTCACCAAGCGGTATATGTTAACGAGCTTTTAAAAACCCCAGGCTCTGAGCAGTGGGGCATATGTGGTGTTGGCCTGTTAGAGGGTAACCGTGGTCTGCGTGATATTTTAAAGCAGCAAGATTACCTTTACACGCTTACTGTTAGACACCCAGACGGTACAATAGATAACAAAGTAATTGGCTCAATGATCGACTTTTTGTTTGCTCCAGAGGACAAACAAGCGGTAATTAATAAGCTAGCGCACAGCGATACTAAAATTGTGTCGCTTACTATTACTG
Organism: Pseudoalteromonas sp. TB25; assembly: GCF_000497995.1. NCBI lineage: Bacteria > Pseudomonadati > Pseudomonadota > Gammaproteobacteria > Alteromonadales > Pseudoalteromonadaceae > Pseudoalteromonas > Pseudoalteromonas sp. TB25. The sequence goes on along the minus strand of NZ_AUTI01000401.1, from coordinate 5,457 downwards.
AAGGCGGTTACAACTTTAACCCTGCAACGGGCGAGTTTGATTACAGTAATCCAGATATTATTAACGACATTAATAACCCAAACTACCCAATTACAGCGTTTGGTTACATTACTGCTGCGTTAAAACTTCGTAAAGAGCAAGGCCTAGGCGCGTTTACAGTACAGTCGTGCGATAACATTCAGCACAACGGTAACGTAACACGCAAAATGCTTTTAGCCTTTGCTACAGAGCAAGACAAAGACCTAAGTGAGTGGATTGAGCAAAACGTATCGTTTCCAAATGCGATGGTTGACCGTATTACACCGGTATCTAAAAAGAGTGATATTGATTACGTGGTTGATGCATATGGTGTTAGCGACGAGTGGCCAATTACCTGTGAGTCGTTTACACAATGGGTAATAGAGGACACATTTAGTGACTCTCGTCCAAATTGGGATGTTGTTGGTGCTCAGTTTGTTACTGATGTAACGCCTTATGAAACCATGAAAATACGTTTACTTAATGCAGGGCATTCTGTACTTGGTTTATTAGGTTCAATCCATGGCTACGGCACTATTGACGAAACGGTATCGGATGAATTATTTGCCACATACCTACGTGCTTTTATGGATAAAGAAGTAACCCCAAACCTTGAACCACTTGAAGGCATTGACCTTGAAAGCTACAAAGATACGTTAATAGAGCGTTTTGCTAATCCTAATATTAAAGACAGCCTAGCGCGTATCTGTAGTGAAAGCTCAGCTAAACTGCCTAAGTTTTTAATTGCCACAATTAACGAAAACCTAGTACAAGGTCGAGATGTATCACTGGCAACGCTTGTTATTGCTACTTGGTGTTTGTACAGCGATAAAGGTTTAAGTGAAAACGGCGAGCAACTTGAAATTCAAGATGCTATGCACAAAGAGCTTAATTCTTACGCGCAAGAGACTCAAACTAGCCCGATTGCATTTTTAAAGTTAACGAGCTTGTTTGGTAAGCTTGAGCATAACGAAACGTTTACTGCTGAATATAAAAAGTCGATTGCTGCGTTGTATGCACCTAATAGTAAAATTAAAGCCATTATGCAGGCTGTACTTGATCAAAAGAGTAACTAATTATGAGCATTTTAATTAATCATAAATCAGGCGAAAACGTAAGTGTTAGCTGTTTTGGCGAAGTACTGTGGGATTGTTTTGATTCAGGTAAACGCTTAGGTGGCGCGCCACTTAACATGTGTGTGCGTATTAACTCACTTGGCATTAAAGCCGACATGATCAGCGCTGTTGGTAACGACGAGTTAGGCGCTGAGCTACTAGGCGAAATTACTAGCAAAGGTGTAAGCTGCGAATACATTGCTATTAATAGTGACAAAAAAACTAGCACGGTTGAGGTAACGCTCGACAGTGGTGGCTCTGCAAGTTATGAAATAGTGGCAGACTCTGCGTGGGATAATATAGCGCTTACCGATGAGTTACTTAGTAAAGTTAAAAGTAGCGATGTATTTGTATTTGGCAGCCTAATTGGGCGAAGCGAAGCGTCTTTAGCAACATTAAATCAACTAGTTGATGTAGCAAACTTTAAAGTATTTGACGTAAATCTACGTGCACCGCATTACAAGCTAGAAACACTTGTAGATTTAATGAATAAAGCAGACTTTATTAAGTTAAACGATGAAGAGCTATACGAAATTGCAAAAGCGATGGGTTGTAAGTTTCATTCGCTTGAACAAAATTTAGCGTTTATAGCACAGCAAACAAATACCGATTACTTATGTGTAACCAAAGGTAGCCACGGTGCTTTATTAACAATCAAAGGCGAGAATTTTTATAATTCAGGTTATTTAATTAGCGTAATTGACACTGTTGGCGCAGGGGATTCGTTTTTAGGTTCGTTAATATATCAGCTTTGTAGCAACGACGACGCGCAATATGCCGTTGACTTTGCATGTGCCGTTGGAGCAATGGTCGCCGAAAGTTCTGGTGCAACACCTACTTTAACGCATCAACAAATTAGTGAGTTTATGAACCCACTTTAAAAAAACATTGTGTGTGAAAGCGGTTATACGTAAAAGTTTAACCGCTTTTTTTGTGCCTAAAATAAGACATAGGCGATAAGTGAGTGTTAAGTGCGCAGGTTGCGTAAATAGTGGCTTATATCGATTATTGTATTAGCTAAACGTCTTATTGTTTGAGGGTTAAAGCTTTGTTATCGTTCGTCGATTATTCACGGATTGAAAAGGCGGGGCGACACACAATGCGCTCTATAACTAAAATACAAAAAGAGAAACGTGCTTTATGATCATCTTTTTTATCTGCCTCACTATTTTAATACTGGGCTATAAGTTTTACAGCCCATTTGTTGAAAAACAAGCCGGTTTGGATTCAACTGCTGACACACCACAAAAACGCTTTAGCGAAGGTGTTGATTACGTAGCTATTCACCCTGTACGAGCATTTTTAATTCAGTTTTTAAACATTGCTGGCGTAGGTCCAATATTTGGCCCAATTTTAGGTGCTTTATACGGACCAGTTGCACTAGTATGGATTGTACTTGGTAATGTTTTAGGTGGAGCTGTACACGACTTCTTCTCAGGTGTAATGAGTATAAAAGAAGACGGTAAAAGCCTACCAGAAATCGCAGGCCATTATTACAACGTCGTATTTAAAGGCTTTATGCTTGTATTTACTGCCATGCTACTGTTTTTTGTAGGTGTAGTATTTATTATGAGCCCTGCAGGTTTGCTAAGTAACCTTGATTTTTTTGAAGGTACAATACTGGCAAACAACACCTTTTGGGTACTTGCTATTTTAGCGTATTACTTTTTAGCTACCTTGCTACCAATTGATAAAATTATCACTAAGTTTTACCCAATTTTTGGTGCGCTAATGATTGTAATGACAGTGGCAATTGCTATTTCATTACTTATTAATGCGCCGCACTTACCGGTACCAAGTGACTTTTTAGCTTACTTTGAAGCTGATCACGCACATGACTTTTTAGAGCCAAACCCAGATGGATTACCAACATGGCCATTGTTATTTATAACAATTACCTGTGGTGCTATTAGTGGTTTTCACTCTACTCAAGCGCCTATTATTGCGCGCTGTTTAACTAACGAAAAATACGTACGTCCAGTTTATTACGGCGCTATGATGTGTGAAGGTATTGTAGGTTGTGTATGGGCACTTGCTGGTATTGCAGCGTTCCCAGATGGTTACGCAGGCTTAAAAGCATTGCTTGACCAAGGTGGTCCAGGCTTAGTTGTTAACCATGTAGCTAACAGTTACTTAGGCGTATTTGGCGGTATAATGGCAATTATTGCAGTAGCCGTATTCCCAATTACTTCTGGTGATACAGCGTTCCGCTCATTACGTTTAACTGTTGTTGATGCGTTTAATATTCCACAAAGCTTACGTAATCGCTTACTAGTGGCGGTGCCTATACTTGCTATAGCGTACTTTATGACGAAGCTCGATTTCTCATTAATTTGGCGCTACTTTGCATTTTCAAACATGCTGCTTTCTACAAGCGTATTATGGCTTGCCACTAAGTACTTGTTTGACCGTGGTACATTCCATTGGATTGCCAGTGTTCCTGCTGTTATAGCAACAGCGGTAACGGTTTCTTATATTGGCACTGCAGCAATTGGTCTTAACTTATCAAGCGATTTAGGTAAACCTATTGGCGCTGTAGTAACAGTGATTGGCTTAATTGTTTTAGCAATTGTGCACTCTAAGCATAAAGTTAAACCAACAGCGGTTTAATAATCACATAAGTTATTTCAAGCATTAAAAAAGCGAGCTATTGATAATCAATAGCTCGCTTTTTTTGTGTACTAAATTTAGGTATTACTGAGTTGCAAGTTCAAAGTAACTATTATCGTCGAGCGTTTTGCTTATCATCATAGCGCCCTCAAGCAGGCTCACTGTTTGAATAGCTGCTTGAGCGGGGTTAGGCTCACCATTAGTTAAGTGTGCAGCGCTAAGCCATGTTAGATTTTGATTAAAAAAGCGTTTTACTTCAAGGCGTACTTTATCTGGAAGGCTATCGCTTTCGGCTCCTAGTAACCCACATAAACACATTTTTTTATCGGTTACTAATGCACGTCTAAAAAGCTGAGTGTACACATCAATAGGATTTTTACCGCTTGCTTTAAGCTCGCTTGGCTCGCCTAACGCAGCTAAAAAAGAATTAGTATATTGATGAGCAAGCTCAGCACCTAAATCGGCCTTAGTCGCAAAGTGATAGTGCACACTGGCGCTTTTAATTCCAACTTCGCTTGCGAGCTCTCTAAAACTAAAATTACTGTATCCGCCAAGGCGTACCTTGTTTTCAGCTGCTTTTAATAAAGCTTCTTTTTTACTCATTTTTAATATTTCCTATCTGCAGTAACACCAGTTTTATTAAAAACATGATCATTGTATCGCATTAAATAACACACTAACTGCGTTAAAAATTATTCATACAGAATAACTAGATGTCATGATTTTCGCCTCGTTATTGCGCTATTTTCCTAGCGCAATAATAGATCACTTATTTAATGCAATTGGTACAGCAAAATTATCGACCAGTAGGTAGTTATTTACAAGTGTTTTTACTTTTAAGCAACTCCATAATTTTATTATGAATTAAGTTAAATCCCATAAATCAGAAAAATTTAAACGTTGACTTAAATTTAGTTTAATATTATAAATTACCTATCGATAGGTAGGTTCCGCCATTGGCTCACTTTTAAACAATAAAGATAGAGATTGCTATGAAAATTTATGATGTAGAAAACTTTCCAAACCCACTTCGTGTTCGTATCGCTTTAGCTGAAAAAAATGCCACTGCAAATGTTGAGTTTGTACCTGTTGATTTATTAAATGGTGAGCACAGAACAGAAGCCTTCTTAGCTAAAAATCCATTAGCAGGTGTGCCCGTATTAGAGCTAGATGACGGCACGTTTATATCAGAAAGTACCGCTATTACTGAGTATATTGATACCGCATTTGAAGGCCCATCTTTAATGGGTGAAACCGCAAAAGAGCGTGCAGTAATTAACATGATGCAAAAACGCGCAGAATCTATGGTGCTTGACGCTGTGGCAACTTACTTTCATCATGCAACTGATGGCTTAGGTCCAGAGCTTGAAACGTATCAAAATGTGGCTTGGGGTGAAAAACAAGGCGAAAAAGCACGCCAAGGGTTTAGCTATTTTAATGATGTACTAGCGCAATCGGCGTTTGTTGCTGGTGAGCAGTTTAGTATTGCTGATATTACATTGTATGCTGGGATGGTATTTGCTGGATTTGCACAAATAGCAATCCCGAATGAGTTAACCCATTTAGTTGCATGGCAAGAAAAAGTAGCAAAACGCCCAAGTGTTGCAGCTTAATTAGGTTATTAGTTTAAAATTTAAGTGGAGTTACGGTTAGGAGCCAAATATGAAAATTGCTGCCGATTTTAGTAAACGAGTTGTGGTACATAGCGAATCAC
>NZ_AUTI01000400.1:0-17023 GCF_000497995.1 Pseudoalteromonas sp. TB25 | reverse complement strand
CCCGCCGCCAGCTAAAAGCGTGGGGAGGTATTGTCCAAAACTAATTGCTAAGCCCAGTGCGGCTGCAATTAAAATAGGGGCAAACAACTGAGGTAGTTTTACTTTAAAAAACACCTTGCATGGTGCTGCGCCTAGGCTTGCTGCAACATGAGCAAAACGAGGATCTAAGCGCCTATAACTGCTCGCGAGTGACAAAAATACGTAAGGCAAAACAAACAGTAAATGTGTAAACACCACATTAAAAAACGCGGCTTGGTTATTTACCCATTGTTGTATCCATACTAGGCCAAACAAAAAGGCAATACTGGGTACTAATAGCGGTAAGTAAATAATTAAACTGGTAAAGCGAGAGATGGGTTTGTCGCTTAACTGCTCCGACTCTAAACACAATAAAGTAACCGTAATGGCAAATACCGTTGTTACTAAACCAATAGCTAGGGTATTAAAAAGCGGGTTGCTCATTTGCATTAATGCACTGTTAAAATGCAGTAGTGTAAATTGCTCAGGGAGTGCATTGGGAAAGCGCCAAAAGCCCGCAACCGACCACAAAATAAGGGCAATTAGCGACAGTAAAATAAAACCGATCACTAAAGCAGTGAGTATTACCGTTAGCTTTTGCCAATAAAATCCGCCGTATTCGCGCACCCCGTTAGTGAGTGAATCGCTAAATAATACCTTTATCGCTTTTTCGCCGCTAAGCCAAAGCGCAAGTAACCCACCCGTGAGTGCCAGTTGTAATAAAGCGCCCGCTGAGGCTTTAATACGCAGGTTTAAATCAACATCGTTAAACCAATGCATTATTGCAACGGCCAACGTGGGTGGTGTATTTGGGCCTAATATAAGAGGCATTTCTACACTTGCGCTTGCATAGGCAAGCACTGCTAAAAGGGGTAAGCGCAGCAGCGGATAAAGACTTGGCAGTATTACTTTAAAAAAGGCGGTCATTGGGCAATAACCTAAGTTAAGCGCAACCTTATGTTGTTGGCGTAATTTTTTGCCAAGCTCAGGTTGAGCAAGTACGCCCAGTGCCATTAATAATAAAAAGGGAAGCTCTTTGAGTGTTAAGCCTAAAATAATACTAATACCGAATGAATCATGCGGAAACATGCCGTTTGGCGCAAGTTCCCAGCCGCTTAACCAAGGCGACGCTAAGCGTGAAATCATACCTGAAGGGGCAATTAAAAACCCCACCGCAATAGCAGCTGCGGCATGAGGTATCACTAATATAGGGCTCAATAAACGCTGAATTCGGTTAAGCCACGGGCTATTAAAAAACGCAGCTAAAATCATTAAGGTAATAATAAATGCAAGCAAAGTACTTATTAAGCCCGTTGCAACGCTTAAGGTAACCATTTGGGTAAGGCCGGGTGTTTGCCAAAGGGCATTAAAACCTTGCAAGCTAAACGTTGTTTGCTCAAGTACGGGCGCATAACCAAAGGCAGGCAGCAATACGCTAATTAAGCCACCAAGTACGGGTAGTATAAGTAAAGCGAGTAAAAATCGCGGGCTAAATTTTACAATGCGCGTAAACATATCGGTGCTGCACTGCGTTGTTGCTTTGGTATTAATCGGTACACTTTTTGAAATAACACTCATTGGCTTACTCCATAACGAGTTTGCCAACCTTGCATAATGGCGTTTACCCAGCTTGGGTGAGGTTCGCTCAATGTGCGTTTAATACTGTTTAAAGGCAGTGCACTTGGATGCGGTTTAGCTGTTTTAAATAAGGCTTGCTGATCAGGCGTTAACGTTGATTGAATAAGTACGCTTTTATCGCCCCATATATGCGCTTTTTGTTTTTGAGCTTGCGCCTCAGGGCTGAGTAAAAAATTAGCCACTAATTGCGCACTTTGCTGGTGGCTTGCATTGTAAGGGATTGCCACAAAATGGGTATTACTTAAACTGCCATCACTCATTGCGTAACTGCGAATGCTGTTTGGTAAATCATAGCGTTTTATAGCTGCCGGTACTTCAGGTGCAGAAAAAGTAAAGGCTAAACTCAACTCTGTATCGTCCACAAGGCGGCGCATTTGAGCACCACTTTGCATAAAATGAGTGCCACCACGCCAAAGAGTTGGGTGTAGTTTATCTAAAAAGTCCCACAGTGGGTTTAACACTTGCGCCGTATTTTTAGTTGTAGCTGGTTGGTTTAGCTGCGCTTTAATGTTTTCGCTGCTTTGCTGATGCAGTACAACTAAGGCGTATTTTAAAAAGCTCATACCTAAAAAGTCAGGCGGCTTTGGGTAACTAAAGCGACCAGGGTTTTGTGCGCTCCAGTTTAGTAATTCGTTTAATGTCGTAGGCAATTTATTGTTTGCCTTACCATTTATTGCAATGCTGTCGTAATAAAACGTAAGTGACGCTTGCCCCCATGGCGCTTCCATCCCATTGGTAGGTAAACCAAAATCAAAGGTTACAGCAGGGTTATTAGCCGGATCGGTTAATGCAAAGTAGGGGAGTTTATTTGCCCATTGCTTTAAAAGCAGAGAGTGCTCACTCATGGTGGCAAAGTTAGCTCCGTTGATCCACATTAAATCTACGCTGCCTTGGTTGTTATTGTTTGCTGATTTTTCGGCAAGTACACGGCTTACTGCTTCGCTGGTGTCACTTAATTTTACATGAACCAGGTTAATGTTGTACTTAGTTTTAACTTGCTGTGCTGCCCACTGAATATAAGCATTTATTTGCGCGTCGCCGCCCCATGCATAAAAGTATACATCTTGATTGCTACCAAGTGCTTGAACTTGTTGCCAGCGAGATCCCTGTTGTATGTTAATTACTAAATTACTTTTACTATTTGAGTTAATAACGGTATTAGCAAACGCGATGCTCGAAAAAACAGCTAAATTTGCGATTGCACAAACGCAAAACGCGACACAGCAAAAGCTGTATCGCGCCAGTGTTTGCCAAAACTTAATGGAGAACATTTAAATCCCAGTTGTAGTCTAAAAATTTAACTTTCATGTCATCATTCTTAAGTGCTTTTTGCTGAGCGGGTATCAGTTTAAGGGCATCAGGATACTGCAAGAAAAACTGCTGTAGCGTGTTTGCACCTCTAAAGCCTTTTTCAAAGTCATCGCCGTACCACTTAAATATTGAAGACACGCTTAGCGTATTTTCTTGAGCCATATTGCGTGTCATATCTGATAAAAAGCGCACTGTTTGCTCTTGCAATTGGCTCTCTAAATCAGTGGCTGTATAGGCTTCTTCTCGAAGCGCTGGGCAACCAATACTCGCGCAATTTACTGCAAAGTGAATACGTGGGTCGTTGTATTTACCGCTGCCACGTATTAAACCATGCTCTATATCATCAAGGCTGCGAGTTTTGCCAAGTAATGGCACAAACTCTTTACTCCATGGTGAGCTAAAAAAGCTCCCTAAGTCTTTAATTGACTTAATATCAGGGTACTTAGTCAATATAAGTTCAACAGTCCACGCATTATAAGCATTGATTAAAAAAGCGAGTTGCTTAGGCTTTTCCCAAGCGTCAAATTCGCTTTGCGTTACAGCCGTTAACGAATCTAAATACGTTTTTAGCTGTGCATGCTCACGTTTTATAGCAGCGTAATCAACCTCAGTACTGTGATTATGATTAATAGCGACAACATACTTATTTAATAATGCATTCCAGCTATCGTGCATGTTTTGGGCTTGGGCCGAAAATGATGTTGCAACTAAAGCCGAACCAAGTAGCAATGCTTTTAGAGGTGTTTTAAACATATTAGCCTCTGCGCCATGTGTGGTATTTTTCAAGCATGTTAAGTACTTTTTCAGGTGCATGAGCGCGTTTCCACTCGCCTGCTGCGTACTTGTTACCTTCAGCCCAAGTAGGGTAGCTGTGTATAGTACCGAGTATTTTGTTAAGGCCTAAACCGTGTTTCATTGCCAGTACAAACTCAGCAATTAAATCGCCAGCGTGTTCAGATACTACAGTAACACCGAGTATTTTGTCTTTGCCTTTGGGTGTAATCACTTTAATAAAGCCTTTTGTAGCGCTGTCGGTAATTGCACGGTCTAGCTCTTCAAATTCAAAACGAGTGATTTCGTAATCTATGCCTTTGTCTTTTGCGTCTTGCTCGTTTAAGCCAACACGTGCTACTTCTGGGTCAATAAACGTAGTCCACGGAATAACACGGTAATCTACTTTAAACTTTTTAAGGTGACCAAATAAGCCATTTACCGCTGCGTACCAACCCTGATGAGCGGCGACGTGCGTAAACTGATACGGACCTACAATATCGCCTGCTGCAAAAATATTAGGGTACAGTGTTTCTAGGTATTCGTTAGTTACTACTGTGCGGTTTGTTTCAATGCCTAGCTCTTCAAGACCGTAACCTTTAAGGCGCGCACTTCTACCAACGGCACATAATAGCTCGTCGTATTCAATATCTATTTCTTTGTCGTTATGTTTAACAACGATATATTTTTTGCCATCGCGAGCTTCACAGCGAAGTGCTTGGTGCGATGTTAAAATATTAACGCCACTTTCGGTTAACGCTTCGTGAGCAAAAGTAGACACTTCAAGGTCTTCTTTGATCATGATGCGCTCCGCCATTTCAATTTGCGTAACGCTTGAACCTAAACGTGCAAAGCTTTGTGCTAATTCGCTACCAATTGGACCACCGCCAAGTACTACAAGCTTTTTAGGTGCTTCGTCAAGCGCTGCAAATTTATCCCACAAGGTATCGCTTGTTACATAGCCTGTTTCTTCAATACCAGGTAGTGGCGGTACAAATGGGCGTGCGCCAGTGGCAATAACAATAGTACGCGCAGTTAATGTTTGCGTGCCGCCATCGTTAAGTTTAATTTCTACCGTCCACGGGTCGATTAATTTGCCGTAGCCTTTTACTACGTCTACGCCTAAATTAGTGTAGCGCTCTATGCTGTCGTGCGGTGCTATATCGGCAATTACTTTATGAACACGGGCCATTACTTTTTTAAACGAAAACTGCGGTGTCATGTTTTCTAGGCCGTAGTGTTCACCGTGGCGAATTTGCTCTGCAATTTTAGCGCTTTTAATTATCGCTTTACTGGGAACACAGCCGTAGTTTAAACAGTCGCCGCCCATTTCGCCCGCTTCAATAAGGGTTACTTTTGCTTTAACAGCAGCGGCAATATAGCTTGTTACCAAGCCACCTGCACCCGCGCCAATAACAATCATGTTACGGTCGAAACTTTTAGGTTTAGTATAGTTTTTGTATACACGACGTTTTTTAAACACGTTTAAGATCCCTTTAGTAATAAATGGGAATACGCCCAATAAAGCGAATGATAAAATTAAGTCCAACGATAAAATGCCCGATAAACTCTCTATTTGAGCAAGCTGCGTACCGGCATTAACAAATACAAATGTACCGGCTAGCATACCCACTTGGCTTACCCAGTAAAAAGTCCATGACTTGATGGCTGTTACGCCCATTAACAAGTTGATTAAAAAGAACGGAAACACCGGCACTAAACGCAACGTAAATAAGTAAAAGCCGCCTTCTTTTTCAACGCCTGCATCAATGGCTGCTAAACGCTCAGGAAAGCGCTTTTTAATGGTATCGCGCAATAAGTAACGTGATACTAAAAAGGCCAGTGTGGCACCTATGGTTGATGCAAACGATGCAACCAATAAGCCTTCAACTAAGCCAAATAAAGCACCCGCTGCCAGTGTTAAAATAGCCGCGCCCGGTAAAGACAATGCAGTAACCACCACATACAATAAAAAGAATCCGCCAATGATTAATAGCGGAGATTGCGCTTTATATTGGCTAAACTGATCCATCGACCCTTTTAAGCCCTCAAGCGTAAGTAGTTGGTGCAAATCAAAATGAAAGAACAGGCCGATGGCGACCGCTGCAATCAATAACAAAAGTATTTTTTTAATCATGTTCTCTCTCTTTCAAACTTGCCTTTAAAAATTATGCGTAAGCGTCAGCTTGGCGTTTATTGGTAATTCAGGAAAAGCCAAGGTTGCACCAAAATAACCGCCTTCAAATACAGGGCGCCAATTTTTTTGATTGGTAACGTTGTTTACATCTAAGCGTAACTTGGTGCTAGGCGTAAAAGCATAGCTAGTATTTACGTTTAATGTGTACTGATCGCGAATATGTACGGTTGCCAAAAAGTCTAATGGGTAACTCTTTGTATATAGACCTGAAAAACCCGTTTGCCATTTCGAATTAATTGAATAATTTCCGTTAAAGCTAAAAGATTGCTCAGGGATGCCCTGAACTTGGCGGTTTGAAGGCGCAAATGCGGTAAAACTAGGAGCGCCCACACTGGTGCCTGCAATAATATCAGGGCGTGAGTTGTCAAATGCATCGGCTACTTGGGCAGAATCTTGACTACTTGCAGAATTATCGTAGCGGGCGTCAATGTAGCTATAACCTGCGCTTAACCAGTACGGGTAGGCATCGTAAAATACTTGGCTTTCAAAACCTGTGGTGCGAATACCGGTATTACTGCCATCGCGGTTACGTAAACTACGGCGTTGGCTAAATATTGCGCCATCGGCGTACCAATCGCTATTGTTTGGTGCATATTTTAAACCAAACTCAACTAGGGTATTTTCGGTGGCAAAATTTTGCGCACTAATGGTATTGTCGCCGCCAAGTGTAGTGCCGCCAGNCCAGCCATGCTATTTGATGTGGCTTCGTTGTAACTTGCTGCGCCATAAGTGGTGTAATCATCGCTTAGTCGGTAATTAAAACTGACTTGCCCTGAATGCAAAGTGTCGTTAATGCTGTCGCTGGCGGCAATTTGCCCTACAGGTGCTATTGGGTCGTTTGCTTGTACGTCATAAAAATCAATGCGGTAGCCAACACTTGTATGAAACTTATCTGTCCAATCTGAATCTTGCTGAATAGCAAAACCCGTTTGCCATGAGCGTGAATCGGTAGTGTCTGATAAGTTAAAGTCGCCGCTGCCATCGTTATTAATATCGTACTGACCACCAGGGGATACAAATACACCTGGACTAATTTCAATTAAACGCGCTTGTTGTGAATCAGTTAAAGGAATGCGGCGATTTGAAATTGGGCCAGTTAAATCAATAGGTAGGTCGGCTTCTGTTGTAAATTGGCTGTAGCCTAGCACGCGGTTGTAACGCACATCAAAAGCAAAAATTGTTTGCTGTTCGTTGCTCCATTGGTAAGTCAGTTCGGTACGGTTCTGCGCGGTATCGGCACCATCTATAATTTCAACAAAGCTATTTTGTGCAATTTCTTCGCGTTGTAAGTGCTGAAAATACGTAATGTTTTTTATTGATGCGTTGTTTGAAAGTTCACGCTTATAAATACTGTGTAGTAAATAAGTAGTGGCTTCGTTTTGATTGTCAGGGTCGGTAAGTACTGTACTACGGTCTATTTTTACTTGCCCAGTAGGTGAAACAATAGAACCTGCCGCTGGAACTGTACTGCCATTTACTTGCACGCCTTGGCCGGTAATATAAAGGCCATTATCTATTAGCGCTTGAGTAGGGCGGTTAATACCTGCGTTATCGGTAAATTCAACTTGGTATAACTCAAAGTTAATATCCCAGCTGCTCTTGTCATCAGGTAACACCCTAAGTGCTGCAAATAGGCTGTCGCTTTTCGTGCCCGAAAAGTCGTAGTAACTGCCGTTATTAATGTGTTCAGCGCTTACTCTAAAACCTACTTTGTCTTTTACTATAGGTGCACTGTAATCAACTAAAACGCTGTACTGATCCCATCGTCCTGCCGATACCGTTGCTTTGCCTTTACTGTCGTCAGTTGATGCTTTTTTAGAATGTAAGTTTACAAAACCACCGTTGCGTTGGCTTGAACCAAATAATACCGGTGGCGCGCCTTTTACTACATCTATTTGTTCTATAGAGTTGAACGATAACGGCACGCCAAAGCCATTATTACCTGCTTGGCGGCGTGTACCATCTTGGAAAAGCTCACCTAGTTGCCCACGAATAGTAGGTAAACTTGGTGCCCCAAAACCACTGGCTGAATAGGTATTAGGGCTTACTGCAAGTACGTCTTGTAAAGTCGTAATATTGAGTTGTTCTATTAACTCGCTTGAAATTGGTGTTACTGATCGGGCTATATCTCGTAGAGCTAAGTTGTCGCCAAAAGGGCCGTCTACAGTGGCATTTTTAACCGAAAGACCTTGAGATCTAATAACTTGGCCTGCCACCTCAATACGCTCAATTGCGCCTTCTTTTGCTGTTTTTGATTCTTCGGCTGCAAAAGCATTAAGTGGTGTATTTAATATGGTGGCTAGGGAAAGTGCTAAATATGCGTGTTTCAAACGTTTTCTCTCTACGGTTAAAATGTTGTTGGCGATAAAGACCGAAAGGATTAAAAATAACTTTCAGTAAAATTTTGATTCTTTTTGTTTTTTAGAACATAACAAAACAGATGCATTATAAAGATGGTAATTAAGTAGTATTGTTTTATTAGTTGATAAAATATTAATACAGCGATTGTACTAGAGTGAATGTAAATATATGCTTTTAATAGAATTTTTAATTATAGACTACTTTCAACCTGCTAACATTTTAAAAGAGTTAACTTTTATGCAGCATTTTTTAAATTACTTAAATAAGCTTCACTTTTAGTACTGCATGGCTTAACTAATGAATTTAATTAAAAATTTTTGAAATAAAAAACAACTTATACGGTCTAGGTTACTTCTACGTTTATTAATATTCATTTAAGGAAATTTTATGACAGGTTCAATGAATTCTGATGTGCAAAACCGTTTGCAGTGGTCACTTTTATCTTTGCGTTTAGGCGTGTTTATTGTAATGGTTATGTGGACATTCGATAAGTTTGTTAATCCTGGGCATAGCGCACGTATTTTTGAACATTTTTACGGTATTAGTGGCTCTACAGATATAGTGGCTTACATTATTGGTGCGGTGCAGTTAGTGCTTGCTTTAGCATTTTTAGCAGGTATTAAAAAGCGTATAACGTACGGTATCATTTTTGTAATGCATGGCTTATCTACGCTTTCTTCTTACAACCAGTACATAGATGGCTTTAATAACTTATTATTCTTTACTGCATGGCCAATGTGGGCTGCGTGTTTTGCACTTTACTTATTACGCGACCAAGACGTGAAATTTACTGTAAAGTAATAAAGTACATGCAAAAAAATTGGTTATAAGCCATAAGGCTTATAACCAATAAGTACACAGGGAGTGTGTGGAAGTCGGTTTGCATGTTATGCAACTAATGCATTGCGTCGTTGTATTGCTCAGCAAGGCTCTCTTTTTGCCCTTCGGTAAGTGCTTTACCCGCTAATTGAAACACTTCGTGTTCTTCTTCACTTAAATGATGATGTACCAAATGGTGTAGCTTTTTAGCTGCAACTAACCATGCAGACGAGCTCATTTCGGTATCTTCAAGTTGTTCAATTAATTCATCAATTTCGTGATGTTCAGCTACGCTGTGGCGCGCTTTTTCGTGAGTTAAGTCATCAAACATAAGTGGGTTATAAAAGTAACGTTCTTCAAATTTTGCGTGATTTTCTAATTCTGTTTTTAGCTCATCCATTAGCGTGTGGCGCTGCTCTGTGTCGCCGTGTGTTTGAATAAGCGCATCTACCAATTCTCGTTGTTTGTCATGGTCATGACGTAGTGCTTCAAAAATATTCATAACTAGTCCTTTACTTGCTCTTTAATTGCTTACAAATATTGAAGCAAGCTAAATGCCATGATTTAACTTGTTGAATTAAATTAGTTTATATTTGTTCGTTTGCTCGTGGGAGTATGCGGCCTGTAAGTTTTACAAGCACGCTCATGCAATATTTTCAGGCTTTAGTTTTACTGATGTGTTGGAGGAGTTAAGGTAGTTAATAAAATAGCGCGCAAATAAAAAAGATGAAAAAATGATACTTTCTTTGATACTATCAGTACGTTCTTTTTTAATTTTTTGTAACGGTGGCTAAAAGTAAATATGCCCATAAAGATCTTGAGATAGATTTATAATCCAGAGCATAGTTTGTTTAATAAGGTACATATGAAAGAAGAACTAAGAGCAAAAATAATTACCGTATGCGATAAAAAAATAGCAGTTAAAGGAGAAAATGTAGGGCTTTCTTTTTATGCATTTTTTGCCAATAAAAACGACGATCCAGAGCTACTTATGGATGCTGCTACTTGGTGGATACACACCCATAAATTAGATCATTTTGTAAAAGCAAAGACCATCAAACAAATGATCTTAGATGGGCTTTAGCTTAAAAATCTGCGGCTACTTCAAACTCTAATCGTTTAAGCGTAATAGGGTGAGTAAATGCTAAGTATTCTGCATGTAAATGTAATCGTTCGGCTTTTTGCCCGTAATGTGTGTCGCCTATAATTGGCATGTTTAAACCTAAGCTGTGCGCACAATGCACTCTTAATTGATGAGTTCGCCCTGTTTTAGGGTATAACTGTAATCGGGTAATATTGTTGTTACGCTCTAAAACCTGCCAGGTAGTAAGTGATTGCTTACCGTGTGTGTAACACACCATTTGGCGCGGTTTATCATCAAAGTCTAGCACTAAGGGCAAATCAATTACTCCGCTATCCTCAGCTACGTTACCATTAACTAATGCTACATAACGTTTATCTATGGTGCGTTCAATAAACTGCTTTTGCAGTGCTTTGTGCACGCGTTTATTAAGTGCAATCATCAATAACCCAGAAGTCGACATATCTAATCTGTGTACAATTAGTGGCCCTGATGCCTCTGGAAACTGCGTTTTTATGCGCATATAAACTGAGTCATCAATATTAACGCCAGGCACTGATAAAAACTCAGCGGGCTTATTTACCACAAGTAAGTCGTCATCTTTATAAACAATACTTAAATCTTTACCCTGAGCTGGGTTGATAAGTAGCGGGTTATCTTCAACATCTAAACCCTTTAGCATATGCCCAAGTATTGGTTGGCATTTACTGTAACAAGAAGGGTAGTAATTCTTATGCTGCCTAATTGCTGATTTAGGTGCTGCTCCCCACCAAAACTCTGCCATAGCAAGTGGCTTTAAGTCATGTTTATAGGCGTATTGTAATAATTTAGGCGCTGCACAATCGCCAGCACCCGAAGGAGGAGTGTGCTCAGGTAATGCTGCAAAAATAGCATTTAAATCTGTAGTTTCACCATTTGCATTTAAAAATTGGTACTGTGCAAATAGCTTTATTTGTAAGCTTTTAGAAAGTGTTTTACGGCGCTTTTTTAAATGAGCAATTTCATTAGAAATATTGATGTGTGTTTGCTGCAGTGACTCGATTATATTTTGCCAATAGGATTTAAGTGCCAGCAGTTGCTTTTTTTCTACGATGCTTTGCCCTGCAAGCTTATTTTTTAACTGCTCAAAATCACTTTCGCTAAGTTCTAATTTGCCTTCGGTACGTTGTATTTTTCGCTGCTGACGACCGGCTTGCATTACTGCCTGTTGAGCTAATAGCGCTTGCTGGTAGCTCTGTGTTGCATCATCAAGTTTGCTATTAACTTCAAGCAGTTGTTCACTATTTTCTAATTGCTCAATTTGAGCATTAATATCGTTAATTATTTTACTTTGAGCCAAATAGCTATCGTCTTGAAGTTGCATGCTAGAAACAGGCGGCACAAAGCTAATATTACCTTTATCACCTTCAATTTGTCCCGAATAAGCACTTAAAAAGCCTAATTGTTGCTTAGCATTTTGCACCACTAAAACCCCAAACATTTTACCTGCATTTTCTGCTTTTAAATGCGCTAACGTTTCAAGCTGTTGCTGTAATTGTTTAGTGGCTGCTACAGCTAATGGTTGCGGCTCGTAATAAAAAGGGAAAGTAAACTTTTCAGGAAGCGCGAGAGCATCAATATTTTGAGAAAATAATGTAAAGCAAGAAGCAGAATTTGACATAGAAGTAAGAGAAAAGCATTCAGTAAAATAATTGAGCGCATAATAACATATTCATAGTTAAGCCACTAAAAATCTCGCACCCGCATATTCATAAACACTTTAAAGCGGACATTCATGTTTTATGTATCAGTATGGGGTCGCAGCAAGCATAGGCGTTTGTTAGTAAAGTCTCAGTAGTAATATATTTATCATTATCAAAATATTTAAGCTTATCGATTCTCAATAATTGAGCGCATTTCGAAACGATGACTTACCTGATAGATCAGAGACGAAAAATCAATTTACAGAATAACTGAATATTTAGGAGTTCTATATTATGAGTCAAAATATCGCAAGTTTTATCACTAAAACCCTCGAACAAGCAGGCGTAAAACGTATTTGGGGAGTAACTGGCGATTCACTTAACGGCATTAGTGAAAGTCTGCGAAAAATGGGAACAATTGAATGGCTAGGTACGCGACATGAAGAAGTTGCCGCATTTGCAGCTGGTGGCGAAGCACATTTATCAGGCGAGCTTGCGGTGTGTGCGGGTTCTTGCGGGCCAGGTAACCTTCATTTAATTAATGGCTTATTTGATTGTCAGCGCAATAATGTACCAGTATTAGCAATTGCCGCACATATTCCTTCATCTGAAATTGGCAGTAGTTATTTTCAAGAAACCCATCCGCAAGAATTATTTAAAGAATGCAGTGTGTATTGTGAAATGGTGTCGAGCCCTGAGCAAATGCCGTACCTGCTAGAAACAGCAATGCGACAAGCAATACTAAACAAAGGCGTGAGTGTACTTGTGCTACCTGGCGATATTGCATTAAAAGATATGCCTAAAGCTATTAAGCCGAAATGGAACGTGCCAAAGCCAGCAACTTATACCCCCGCTTTATCTGATATTGAAGCAATGGCGACTCATCTTAATAAAAGTAAAAAAGTAACCTTATTGTGTGGTGCTGGTTGTAAGGATGCCCACGACGAAATTGTTGCGCTAGCCGAAAAATTACAAGCACCGATAGTGCATGCCATGCGCGGTAAAGAATTTATTGAATACGATAATCCTTACGATGTTGGTATGACCGGATTTATTGGCTTTGCATCGGGCTATCATGCAATGCAAGAAGCCGATACGTTATTAATGATTGGTACTAGTTTTCCTTATCGTGCTTTTTATCCCGAAAATACCACCATATTGCAAATTGATAATCAGGCTGCGTCACTCGGGCGACACGTGCAAATTGACTGTGGCGTGTTAGGGGATACTAAAAACTCAGTGGCCACACTGCTTGATTATATTAAAGGTGAACGGACAAGTTCGCACTTACAAAAATGTGTTAAAAATTACAAAGAGTCTCGACAAGATCTTGATGAACTTGCCAGTGGCAAAACCTCGCAAAACTTAATTCACCCGCAATACCTAACGCGTTTACTCAACGAGCAAGCAGCTGACGATGCTGTTTTTACTTGTGATGTAGGTACGCCAACAGTGTGGGCTGCGCGTTATTTATCAATGAATGGTAAGCGTCGCTTAATTGGCTCGTTTAATCATGGCTCTATGGCAAATGCGATGTCGCAGGCAATGGGGGTTCAATCTGTTGATAGAGACCGCCAAGTCATTGCAATGTGTGGTGATGGTGGCTTTTCGATGTTAATGGGGGATTTAATCTCACTTAAGCAGCTTAATTTACCAATAAAGATTGTTGTTTATAATAATCGCTCACTTAGTTTTGTGGCTATGGAAATGAAAGCCAGTGGGTTTTTATCAAGCGATACCGATTTAGAAAACCCAAGTTTTGCTAACATTGCACAGGCCTGCGGCTTAAAAGGGATTCATGTGGATGACCCTGAAAAATTACCATCGGCAATGAACGAGATGATGAACCACTCAGGACCTGTTGTTTTAGAAGTCGATACAGCAAAACAAGAGCTTTCAATGCCGCCGCAAATCAAATTAGAGCAAGCAAAAGGCTTTAGCGTTTACATGATGAAAGCGCTGATAAATGGCAAAGGAAACGAGATTGTAGAGCTTGCCAAAACTAACTGGTCACGCTAGTTAGTTACTTCCCTATTGAGTATTTTAGCTCAATAGGGAAGTGCCAAGTAATAATCCTCACTATCATCTTTTATTATTAATAAGCTAAGGCTGCTGTTTGTAAGTGATTGAACCGAAATAGAAAACCATATATGGTTTATCATTAAATTAATAAAAGCACGCATAAAATACCTCTACTCATAGAGGGAACAGAGCAATAATGAAATGGAAATCGGTTTTACTGTCGCTGGCTGTTTTATGGCTTATTCAAGCTCAGCAAAGCAGTTTACGCACCAGTGAATACGCAAATATCTAGCCTATTGCAAGTAAATTCAACGCAGTTAGCGCTGAAAATAGCTGCTTGAGATAGATTTATTATCCAGAGTTTAGGTTATTTAGAAAGCGCTGAACTGTTTTTACGTTGGAATCACTATGAGGTTTTTGAGTTTGACTCAAGTGCAATGTAATGAGCTAAAACATTTAGCATTGGCCTCAATTGCTACTTGGTAGTTGTTTTTAGTTTAATGTTTTACTCGCTTTACTCAATTAAAGTAAAGCGAGCGCTCAGTATCAGTTACAAACTCTTTTTAGGCGGTAGGGCTACGTTTGCAAATATTAGCCCTGCAACAAGCGACATAAATATTAAAAACGTTTGCTGGCCTATATGCTCTGCGTATATAAAGTCTTGGCCTTCAATGAGTGAGTTTAAGCCAATATAGGTTTTGCTACCTGGTACTAATACAATTAAGCCTTGCATGGCCACAATAGAAGCCGGCGCATTAGCAACACGGTTAAACAAGTTACTAAATATACCTACCGATAAAGCACCCACAAACGTACCTAACGTGTAATCAAGGTACATAGCCGAGCCAATACTGGTGCCATACGCTATAAAGCCTGATGCAATAGACCAAACAGCGTGCTTAAGTTTGGTTCTAAAAATAACGATTAAGCTGCTACAAAGTAAAAATATGGCGAGCCATGCTGTCCACTTTGGTAATGGTTCAGGTTGTACAAAGTCAGCTTGCCCAAAGAGTGCAAAGCCAATGCCTATGCCAATAAAACCGCCAAAATAGAGTTTAAATAACAGCATAAACGAGTCCATGACTCTTGCTGTACCCGACACTAAATGCCGCGCTGCAAGCTCTGCTAAGCCAAGCGCAAGTGCTAAACCGGGTATAAACACAATAATGGCCGAAAGTACCACCAAGCGTATGTTTATTTCAGGTGTTATGTATACGCTTACTGCACAGGCAAGTATGGCCGATATTATTGCTACTAATGGCTCAAGCATATGTGCTACGCGTTTTGAGCGCCCAGACCAAAGCACAAACACATAAACAACTAAAGTAAGAAGCGATGACCAAATAACATCAGTCCAGCTAGTACCCATTAACATTGCAAACGCACCACCAGAAGTTGCAAACGCAACGCCCGTAACAAGTTTATTGTATGGGTTTGGCATTACAAAAATAGCGTCTAGTTGCGCATCAACTTCTTGTAAACTTAGCTTGTCGTCAAGCATTTGGTTTACAAGGTCGTCGGTGTCGGCAAGTGAGCCTAAATCGTGATCGCCAGGGTCTACACGTGCAACATGGGTATATTCGTCTTCGTGGCCATCGGTCCAAATAACAAACGTTACAGAGGTTGGCGACATAACAAACGACGATTTAAGTCCTAAGTATGTAGCCACTTCCATGAGGTGAGCTTCTAGGCGGTAAGCAGGCGTACCATATTTGTGAAGCATCTTACCCAATTTAACGATAAATTTGCGTTTTTCTGTAAAGGTTGCAGTTTTCAAATCTTTTTGGACCAAATATTGCGATAACTAAGCTAAAAATATAGACAATACAGCTAAAAATGCCCACGTTTGATGGGCGCGATTTTAAACACTAATTGGTGTGTGTCTAGTCATTTTTAATCTAATTTTTTATTTTTTTCGGCTATCCATTGCGACATGTATTGAGTGCTGCGCATTGTATGATGTTTGAGCATTTGGCCTGTGAAGTTTTTTTCGCGATGAGCGTTTAAATCACTACTTATTGAATCGACTTTTTGAATTAACGCAGCGCTCAATAGTGCTTTGTTGTACAGCGTATTAAGTAGTGTGCTGCCATCTTGCTGCGCTTGCTCAAAGTCACTTTGATTGGTGTACATTTCAATGGCAGCACTGGCAAAGTCATCGGCGGTGTTGGCTATTTTCCCCGGCCATGGTAAATCGTTATGCATGCCCTCTGCGCCAATATTGGTGGTAACGCTGGGTGTTCGCATAATCATGGCTTTAAGCAATTTACCTTTAATCCCTGCACCAAAGCGCAGTGGTGCTAAACATACGCGTGCGCTTTGCATTACATCAAACGCATTATCGGCCCAGCCTTTTATTAAAAACCCTGTTTTAGGGTTATTTAGTGCCGTGGCTTTTGGTGGTGGATAAGAGCCATAAATATGTAGTTCTGCTTTTGGTAGCTGCTTGCGAATAAGAGGCCATATTTTTTGTAGGTAAAGTACAGCATCCCAGTTTGGTGCGTGCCTAAAGTTACCTATGGTCATAAAGTGCTGGCGCTGCTCAAACGTTTTTGTACTTGTAGGCAGTGAGCTTAAATCGACCATAAACGGTAAATGGTGTAATAAGTTTGGCTCTATTTTAAATACGCTATTTAGTAGGCTCATTTCATAACTTGAAATAATTAAGCTTAGGTCGCAGCGTAAAATAGCGGCAATTTCGCGTTTTGCTATGTCTGAGTGTAAATCGCTGGTTGTAAAATCACGCTCACCTTTAAACGCTTCGTGGCGAGCATTACGCAGACATTGTAAATCTTCGGTGTCTAAAATTTTAATTGCATGAGGGCAATGTTTATCAACGCGCCAGCCAAATTGTTCTTCCATCATAAAACGGTCAAACATGACTATATCTGGATTATAGGCTTTAACGTATTCGTCAAAGCTATCGCAGTTTAGTGCAATGCTTTGGCTGGTTATGCCAAAGTCGTCAAGATTTACCATGTGGTCGGTGCGCTGCGCGGGCGTTGCAAATTCAACGTCCCAGTTTTGCGCTCTAAAGGCATTTAATAACGACATCATGTGCGTTCCCGCAGCAGACGAATTTGGCTCTGGCCATACGTAGCCAATTACCAGCACTTTTTTCAT
>NZ_AUTI01000399.1:0-4728 GCF_000497995.1 Pseudoalteromonas sp. TB25 | reverse complement strand
GCTGCGGCTAACAACTTTTTAAAATAAAAAGTTGTACTGCTAAATTCAGCTAAAAGAGGAGTTTTGGCTGTGATAAATTTTACTGGTTATGAGGATTATGATGCAGCCATCATTTAATAAAAACAAAGCAATACTTTCTTTACTTCCCCTACTTACCTTTGTAGCGCTATTTTTAGGCTCAGGTTTGTATTTGCAATCGCAAGGGGTTGATTATGCTTTTTACCAACTACCTGCACCTGTTGCTATATTGCCCGCCATCATGCTTGCGTTTATTTTAAATAAAGGCACGGTAAACCAATGTGTAGAGACCTTTATTAAAGGTGCCGGACACAACAATATTATTACCATGTGTTTAATCTACTTACTTGCAGGTGCTTTTTCGGCTGTGGCAAGTGCAACCGGTGGTGTAGATGCGGTAGTAAATGCAGGCTTATCGCTTATTCCACCTTCGTTATTGCTCCCTGGTTTGTTTTTAATTGCGGCTGTTGTTTCTACTGCAATGGGAACGTCAATGGGTACGATTGGCGCCATTGGCCCTATCGCTTATGCGGTATCAATTAAAACAGGTATAGACCCAGCATTAATGGCCGGTACGATTGTATCTGGCGCTATGTTTGGCGATAACTTATCTATTATTTCGGACACCACTATTGCAGCTACGCGCACGCAGGGCTGTGAAATGAAAGACAAGTTTAAAGAAAATCTTAAAATTGCAGTCCCTGCAGCCATTCTAACAATCGCCCTGTTGTTTTATTTAACACCTGCTGCACAAGTAGTTGAAACTAAAGATTATGATATTTGGTTAGTACTTCCTTATGCCTTTATTTTAGTGTTAGCAGTTGCCGGCTTGAACGTATTTGTAGTGTTGTTTAGCGGTATTATTTTTGCCGCATTAATGGGCTTTACCGGTAGTTACGAAGGCGCAAGCTTTGTAAAAGACATTTACAAAGGCTTTACTGATATGCAGGAAATATTTTTACTTTCTATGTTTATTGGTGGCTTATCTGAATTTATTCGTATCAACGGTGGTCTTGATTACATTGCTCAAAAAATTCAAGCGATTACTAAAATCATTGCAAAATGGCACCGTAAAGTGGCAGATCAATTAGGTATCGCTGCGTTAGTTTTAACAAGTAATGTATGTATTGCTAATAACACAGTGTCTATTATTGTCGCGGGTCCTATTGCTAAAAAGCTAGCAGATGACGGTGAAATAAGCGGTAAACGCTCTGCCAGTTTACTTGATATATTTGCCTGTGTTACACAGGGTTCATTGCCATACGGTGCCCAAGCATTGTTATTAGGTGCTACGTTTAAAATTAGCCCGTGGGAAGTATCAACGTCTTCTTATTACTGCTTTATTTTAGCATTTACAGCCATTGCAGTTATTTGCTTACGCCGTAATAAAGCATAGTTTAAACACCGACACTATGTTGCAGCTTAATAAGTAAGCTGCAACATATGTTAAAATAATACTCTACATATCAATCACTTTTGCTATAATGCGCGCCTTCGCGTGTCACTAAAATTATAGTTAAATACAGATATGAAATTTAAAAAATTACTTCCTCTCGTTACTTTTACATCAATTGCTTTATCGTCTTCTGCTTTTGCGGCTAATTGGAGCAGCACAGCACTACATATTAATAATGGCGACCAAAAAAACCCATTCACTGAGCAAGAGTCAAACACCACTGTTTACTCGGTTCAACATGCATCGGGTTACGATTACGGCGATAACTTCTTTTTTATCGATTACAGTAAAGACGATACCGATGATGGTTACCAAGATGCTGATTTTTATGGTGAGTGGTATTCAACGGTAAGCTTATCGGCCATTAGCGGCGAAAAAATTGGCGCAGGCGCATTATTAGATGTGGGCCTTACCGGTGGTATTAACGTTGCTGGCGACGCTAAAGTAATGAAATACTTGCCTGGTGTTAAATTAAGCTGGGATGTACCTGGGTTTAACTTTTTTCAAACGCTGTTCACAGCTTACATTGACGATAGTGAAGGTGTAGCAAAAGGCGGGGCTCCTATTGAAACAAATAGCTGGATGCTTGATGTTGCCTTTGAATACCCTTTCACTATTGGCTCACAAAAATTTAGCTTTAAAGGCCACGCTGAATACATTGCAGAGCGTGAAGATGAATTTGGTAACGATGTAGAGGCGTGGATACTCGCACAGCCTATTTTAGTATGGGATATGGGCCACGCTCTTCAAATGAAAGAAAACACACTACTGTTGGGTATGGAATTACAATACTGGCACAATAAACTAGGTACTGAAGTCACTGAGTCAGTGCCACAAATCCATATTGAGTGGACGTTTTAAGCTTTAACGATACTCGTTTTACCCTACATTAATAAGCGAAGCTCTATTTTAGCTTCGCTTTTTTCATCTCCAAATTAAACAACGTTGAGCATGACAAAGCCTCAATTGAATAGTACTTAATGTTTGGTTACTATAATGAATTATTCTGAGTTTTATATATTAGAGCTCATATTATTTGTCCTTAATTGGAGTAACCAAATGTCGTCGATTAAAGTTATTTGCTTTTCTACTTTATTGTTATTAACAAACAATGCATTAGCGAGCACAACGCAAGATACCTCTTCACTTTCTTATGATGCACTTTTAAGCAGTTATCAGTACGACTTTAAAGTAAATTACTTTAACATTGAGTCACAAAAACAGTCCCTTAAAATGGCGTATATTTACTTAAAGCCTACCAAATCCGACATGCCTACAGTGACGCTTATGCACGGCAAAAATTTTAATGCAGATTACTGGACTACCACTGCGCAATACCTGCAATCTTTAGGCTACGGCGTATTAATTCCTGATCAAATTGGTTTTGGAAAATCATCTAAACCAACTAATTACCAGTATTCATTTGCGGCTCTTGCTCATCATACTCATGCGTTAATGGACTCACTTAATATAAAAGAGTCAATTGTATTAGGGCACTCTATGGGTGGGATGCTAGCGAGTCGTTTTGCACTAATGTACCCAAACACAACTAGTAAATTAATTTTACTTAACCCTATTGGGCTTGAAAACTACCTGCAGTATGTTGATTACAAAGATACAAATTTTTTCTATAAAAACGAATTTTCAAAAACGCCAGAAGGCGTAAGAAAATACCAACAAAAAAATTACTACGATGGTAAGTGGAATACCACATATTCAGCCCTAACCGACTTTATAACAGGGCAAATACAAGGCCCAGATAAAGAACAAATGGCATGGGTAAATGCAAAAACATACGATATGATTTTCACTCAACCTGTAATAACCGAATTTAAAGATTTAGCAGTACCGGTTAAATTAATTATTGGTACACGCGATAGAACCGGCCCTGGCCGTAACTGGAAAAAAGACGGTGTTGATTACGAGCTTGGTCGATATGATAAATTAGGCAAACACGCTGCAACACTTATCCCTGACGCACAATTATTTGAACTGGATAATTTAGGGCACCTGCCGCACATTGAAGATTTCGAACGCTTTAAAAATGTATTTAAACAAGCACTTGCTGCTGAATAACCACGCTTAAAAACTAAAATAAAACCCCTGTAGGTAAAATACTTACAGGGGTTTTATTTTAATTACGCATTAATACTAAACGTACACTACTTCAGATAGTAAAGCGCTTAACTACAGTGTGCATTGTGGGTTTTTACCCTGTGCTTTAGCAGTGCTTTGCTCGCTAAGTGCTTTACTCATTTGCGCTTGTAGATTTTTAATACGGTTACTTGGCGCTGGGTGAGTAGATAAAAACTCAGGGGTTGTACCGCTGCCCGCTGCACTCATATTTTCCCAAAGTGTAACCGACTCTTGTGGATTAAACCCCGCCTGTGCCATTAAATCCAGACCTATAGTATNNGCTTCTGATTCGTGAGAGCGGCTAAATGGTAAAACAACTCCATATTGTGCGCCCAAACCTAAGCCTTGCATAATTTCGTTACGGTATTGAATATTACCCATTTCAAGTGCAGCACTACCAAGCTGCATACCGGTATCTAAAATAGAGCTTTGTGATACACGCTCATTAGAATGCTCAGCAATTACGTGCCCTACTTCGTGCCCTAGTACTGTTGCTAATTGGTCTTGATTGGTGGCTATTTTTAATAAGCCCGTATGAACCCCAATGTAACCCCCAGGTAATGCAAAAGCGTTAGCAGATTCATCTTCAAATACCACTACTTCCCAATTTTGCGACGCGTATTCTTTTGGTAATACAGCCACTACTTTTTCAGCAATACAATTTACATAAGAATTTGTTTTAGCGTCTTTATTTATTGGCTGAGATGCTTTCATTTCGGCAAAGCTAGCAGTACCCATTTCACTCATTTGTTGATCTGAGTAAAGCGCTATTTGAGTACGTCCTGTTGGTGACGTTTTACAACCGGCTAAAACGGCTGTCGCTAATACTGCAAGTACTAGTTTTTTCATGATAATTCTCTTAAGTAATGAATTTTTTATTGCTTGTAGAATAGCAAACACAGTACCAATTTAAAATATTTGCTTTATGTACCGTTATATTAAAAAAAAAGCAATATGACGATAAACTTAGCGGGCAAACTAAGTTTATCCAAATACAATGCCCTGTTACACTATAACCCTTGTTTTTAGTGATTGTTGAGTTTACACATGGACGCCTCAGCCTCGTCTTTTAATACCCGTATTTTATTGCCTTTATTAGCCAGTATAGTGGCGATTAC
>NZ_AUTI01000398.1:0-5159 GCF_000497995.1 Pseudoalteromonas sp. TB25 | reverse complement strand
CCGCCACTTTTGCAAGCGCTACACCGGTTGCTTTTGATACAAACGGTACAGTACGTGCGGCACGCGGGTTAACTTCAATTAAGTACACTTTGCCATCTTTTACAGCAAACTGTGTATTCATTAAGCCAACAACACCAAGCTCAAGCGCCATATCGGTTACTTGCTTGCGCATTACATCTTGCACTTCTTGCGATAAAGAATGTGCTGGTAATGAACATGCTGAGTCACCAGAGTGAACACCGGCTTGCTCAATGTGCTCCATGATACCGCCAATAATTACTTGCTCACCGTCGCAAATTGCGTCAACGTCAACTTCAATTGCGTTATCTAAGAAACGGTCCAGTAATACAGGTGCTTCGTTTGATGCAGATACAGCTTCAGTCATGTAGCGACGTAAATCGTCTTCATCGTATACAATTTCCATTGCACGACCACCTAGTACATACGACGGACGTACAACGAGTGGAAAACCAATTTCGACTGATTTAAGTAGTGCTTCTTCAGTTGAAGTTACTGTTGCATTTTCTGGCTGAAGTAAGTTCAAACGCTCAACAAGTTGTTGGAAACGTTCGCGATCTTCTGCACGGTCAATCGCATCAGGTGAAGTACCAATTACTGGCACACCATTCGCTTCAAGCTCACGTGCTAATTTAAGTGGTGTTTGACCACCGTACTGCACGATAACGCCTTTTGGCTTTTCAACACGTACGATTTCGAGTACGTCTTCAAGTGTAATTGGCTCAAAGTATAGTCTATCAGATGTATCGTAATCGGTAGAAACCGTTTCAGGGTTACAGTTAACCATAATTGTTTCATAACCGTCTTCGCGAAGCGCAAGCGAGGCATGTACACAACAGTAATCAAATTCAATACCTTGGCCGATACGGTTAGGACCGCCACCAATAACCATGATTTTGTCTTTATCTGTTGGGTTTGCTTCACACTCTTCATCGTAAGATGAGTACATGTAAGCTGTGTCTGAGCTAAATTCTGCGGCGCACGTATCAACACGCTTGTATACTGGCACGATGTTTAATAGGTGACGTTTTTTACGAATTTCAGCTTCAGATACACCAGCAATTTCAGCTATACGTGGATCTGCGAAACCTTTGCGTTTAAGTTTACGTAGGAAGTCGGCATTTAAACCAGCCATACCTACTTCACCAATTTTTGCTTCGTCTTTTAAAATATCTTCTATTTGTACTAAGAACCAGCGATTAACTTTAGTCAGCTCATAAACATCATCAACGCTCATACCATGGCGCATTGCATCGGCAATGTACCAGATACGCTCAGCACCTGGCTCACGTAATTCGCGGATGATTTTTTCTTTAGCTTTAGGGTCATCAAGTGCAACTATTGGGTTAAAACCTGTTGCGCCCACTTCAAGACCACGTAATGCTTTGTGTAATGATTCTTGTTGGTTACGACCAATCGCCATTACTTCGCCAACTGATTTCATTTGCGTAGTTAAGCGGTCGTTAGCACCGGCAAATTTTTCAAAGTTAAAGCGAGGAATTTTTGTTACAACGTAATCGATTGAAGGCTCAAAAGATGCTGGAGTTTTACCGCCAGTAATATCGTTTTGAAGCTCGTCAAGCGTGTAACCTACTGCTAGCTTTGCAGCAATTTTAGCAATTGGGAAACCCGTTGCTTTTGATGCAAGTGCAGATGAACGTGATACGCGTGGGTTCATCTCAATGATAACCATACGGCCATCTTCAGGATTAATACCAAACTGCACGTTAGAACCGCCAGTTTCTACACCAATTTCACGTAATACCGCCATAGAGGCGTTACGCATAATTTGGTATTCTTTGTCGGTTAGCGTTTGCGCTGGTGCAACGGTGATTGAATCGCCAGTGTGAACACCCATAGGGTCAAAGTTTTCAATGGTACAAACAATAATACAGTTATCGTTTTTATCACGTACAACTTCTGTTTCGTACTCTTTCCAACCAATCAGTGATTCATCAATCAATAATTCGTTTGTTGGTGATAAGTCTAAACCACGTTCACAAATTTCTTCAAACTCTTCCATGTTGTAAGCAACACCGCCACCGGTGCCACCCATGGTGAAAGAAGGACGAATGATACATGGTAAGCCAATTCGGCTCATTGTATCTTTAGCTTCTTCCATTGAGTGAGCAATTTCAGCACGAGGACATTCAAGGCCAATGTTTTTCATTGCTACGTCAAAGCGTTCACGGTTTTCTGCTTTGTCGATTGCATCCGCCGTTGCGCCAATTAGCTCAACGCCGTGCTTAGCCAATACACCGTGCTTGTCTAAATCAAGTGCACAGTTTAATGCTGTTTGACCACCCATTGTAGGCAGTACTGCATCTGGCTTTTCTTTTTCAATAATTTTTTCTACCACTTCCCAGTGAATTGGTTCGATGTAGGTAGCATCGGCCATTTCAGGATCGGTCATGATAGTTGCAGGGTTTGAGTTAACTAATATAACTCTATAGCCTTCTTCTCTAAGTGCTTTACACGCTTGAGCACCAGAGTAGTCAAATTCACAAGCTTGACCAATTACAATTGGGCCTGCGCCTAAGATAAGAATGCTTTTTATGTCGGTACGTTTTGGCATTATTACTCCAGTTAAATTAGTGTTTACGCGCTTGCATCAAATCGATGAAGTGGTCAAATAATGGTGCTGCATCGTGTGGACCTGGACTTGCTTCAGGGTGACCCTGGAAGCTAAACGCAGGCTTATCAGTACGATGAATACCTTGAAGCGTTCCATCAAATAACGATTTATGCGTGGCACGAAGCGTACTTGGTAGGCTTGATTCTTGAGCTGCAAAACCATGGTTTTGAGCTGTGATCATAACTACATTACGGTCTAGGTCTTTAACTGGGTGGTTACCACCGTGGTGGCCAAATTTCATTTTTTCTGTTTTAGCACCTGAGGCAAGGGCTAATAACTGATGACCTAAACAGATACCAAAAATAGGTGTGTCGGTTTCTAAAAAGGCTTGAATGGCTTCAATAGCGTAAGTACAAGGCTCAGGATCACCAGGGCCATTAGATAAGAAGATACCATCAGGGTTTAAAGCAAGTACGTCAGCGGCTGAAGTTTGCGCTGGTACTACTGTAAGTTTACAACCACGGTCTACAAGCATACGTAAAATATTACGTTTTACACCGAAGTCGTAGGCAACAACATGAAACTTTTCATCAGCAGCGTCAAGGGTTTTAAATCCTTCACCTAATGTCCAGCTTGATTCGCGCCACTCAAAATTTTCCTTGGTTGAGACAACTTTTGCTAAATCCATACCTTTTAAGCCCGGGAAGGCTTGCGCGGCTTGTAACGCTTTATTTTCGTCTAGCTCGTCACCGGCAACAATACACCCGTTTTGTGCGCCTTTATCACGCAAAATTCGAGTTAGCTTTCTGGTGTCGATGTCCGCAATACCTAAAATATTACGTTCTTTTAAGTAATCATCTAACGATTGCTCGTTACGAAAGTTACTTGCTAGCAGTGGCAAATCACGGATCACTAGGCCTTTAGCCCAAATTTGATTCGCTTCTTCGTCTTCGCTGTTGGTACCCGTATTACCGATATGTGGGTACGTCAAAGTTACGATTTGTTCCGCGTATGATGGATCAGTCAAAATTTCTTGATAACCAGTCATAGACGTATTGAATACCACTTCACCGACTGACATGCCGTCAGCGCCGATTGCAGTACCGCGAAACACTGTGCCGTCTTCTAGGACTAACAGAGCGGATTTAGTCAAGTTAAACCTCCTAACAGTAAAAAACGGGAGTAAGCAATTGCCTAACACCCCGCCAATACCCAGAGGGATCGTCAAAACCAGATTTTTGTGAGCTTAAATTGTTTTACGCAGTCTTAAATGATGCAGATGTAAAGCATTCAACCTTCAATCATTTTTCTTGCCTAAAACTATTTTCATTCCCACTGAAACCCTGGATTTACTAGCCACTTGGGTATAATTGGAAACACGCATTTAGTAATTTTTGGCAAATTGGCTGCATATTACATGAAGTTGCTATTTAGGTCTAACATTATTTGGTTAATTGTTACAAATAAGTCACTGTAGGTGAAATTAGACCCAAACAGTTAAAATAGCAACTAAACTACTTAAGATCTAGCACATCTTGCATATCATAAAGTCCAGCAGGTTTGTTTTTTAACCAGCTTGCAGCCCTTATAGCACCTAGAGCGAACGTCATTCTCGAACTTGCTTTATGTGTTAATTCAAGCCTTTCGCCCATTGTAGCGAAGTATGCGGTATGTTCACCTACTATATCGCCCCCTCTTAGGACAGAATAACCAATCTCATTTTGAGATTTCGCTGTTTCTACTTGGCTTCGGTCATATACCGCAACCTCGTCGTGATCCCAGCCTTTCGCTTGCGCGATTGACTCACCTATTGCCAGTGCAGTACCCGATGGTGCATCTATTTTATGACGGTGATGCGCTTCAAATATTTCGATATCTAAATCGTCACCAAATTTAGTCGCTGCAGTTTGCACAAGGTTAAGTAATACATTGACACCTACGCTGTAATTTCGCGCAAATACAATAGGGATATGTTTAGCGGCATCGTGTAATAGCGCCATATCATCATTTGTTAAACCTGTTGTGCCAATTACCATAGGGATTTTTTGTGCAACAGCTGTTTTTAAATGGTTTTTCATACCCGCTGGCAGCGTAAAGTCGATTAAAACATCTACATCATCTATTGTACTTTCGTCGCTAAAGCTAACACTGTTATCNTGCGCTATTTACTTGATTTACATTAATGCCCAATAGCGATGAACCACTACGAACATATGCGCCTGTAAGTTGTGTTTGCTCTTTAATTGTCGCGGCTTCTAATAGGGCTAAGCCCATTCTGCCGTTAGCACCAAAAACACCTATTCGATTTGTAGTCATGGTTTTTACCTAATTTAATTTGAATCCGTTTATTAGCTATATATCCGGACATTGCAAAATACGCAGGTGGGTATTTTTATGCAGTTGGATAAATATTAATCGCTGAAAATCGCGTTGCTTTATAGATATTATCTAAAAGTCATGCAATAGTCAGGTGACCTTTTAATTTAATAATAATAACAATACCAGTTTACTTTAGCCATCTATACATTTAAGCTTCTCTTTCGCGTCGATTTGGTCTTTGGCTTGC
>NZ_AUTI01000397.1:0-8910 GCF_000497995.1 Pseudoalteromonas sp. TB25 | reverse complement strand
CCGCCACCTTTACCACCTACTTTGCCTGCCATGTGGTTAACTAACTCACCGGCTTTTACTTTGCCTGTTAAGTCTTTAGTTACACCAGCAATTAGGCTTACTTTGTCGCCACTGGCAACACCAAGAGCAATAACACCTGAGCCAATCTTGTTTTTAAGGTCGTCAACCATACCGCGAAGCGCTTTAGATTCAGTACCTTCAACATTTGCTACAAGTAGCTTAACGCCGTTAATTTCAACAATCGAATCAAGTAAAGATGCACCCGCTGCACTTGCTAACTTATCGTTAAGTTGCGCAATTTGCTTTTCAAGACCTTTAGACTTTTCAAGCAACGCAGTTACTTTTTCAAGTACCGATGCGCTATCGCCTTTAACTAAAGCAGCTACATCATGTAATTGTTGCTCTTGCTCGCTAACATAAGCAACTGCATCAGCACCGGTTACCGCTTCAATTCGGCGGACACCTGCGGCAATACCACTTTCAGATACAATTTTGAATAAACCAATATCGCCTGCGCGCTCAACGTGAGTACCACCACAAAGCTCAATAGAGTAGTCGCCAATAGTAACTACACGTACTTCGTCATCATACTTTTCGCCAAACAACGCCATAGCACCTTTCGCTTTAGCATCATCAATAGCCATAAGCTCAGTATTAAGTGCGAAGTTACGACGAATTTCGTCATTAACTACACGCTCAATTTCACGTAGCTCATCTTTAGTAACCGCTTCAAAGTGCGAAAAGTCAAAACGTAAACGATCAGGCTGAACAAGTGAGCCTTTTTGGCCTACATGGTCGCCTAATAATTGGCGTAGTGCTTCGTGTAAAATATGTGTAGCTGTGTGGTTTTTCTTAATGCTATCGCGGCGTGCATCATCAATAGTCGCATCCACTTTATCGTTAACACCAATGCGACCTTGCACAGTACCGTGGTGAGCAAAAGCATTACCAAGTTTAGTGGTATTAGTAACATTAAATTCGCCACCAGCAACTGTAATAGTACCCGTGTCGCCCGTTTGGCCGCCTGATTCAGCGTAAAACGGTGTGCGGTCTAATACTACAATACCTTGTTGACCATCTTCTAATAACTGAACAGCTTCGCCACCGGCAAAAATTTCTACCACTGTCGCGCTATGGTGCGTGCTGTCGTAGCCTTTAAACTCTGTAAGCTTTTCTGATTTTAATTGCTCATTGTAATCAGCACCAAACTTACCCGCTTGTTGCGCTGTTTTACGTTGTACAGCCATGCACTCTTCAAAACCTTGATGATCAATCGTCATCTGGCGCTCACGCGCAACATCGGCCGTTAAATCAGCTGGAAAGCCATACGTATCGTAAAGTTTAAATACTAAGTCGCCCGGTATAATATCGCCTTTAAGGTCACTTAAGCTTTCTTCTAAAATAGCTAAGCCACGCTCAAGTGTTTTACCAAACTGTTCTTCTTCAATGCGTAATACTTTTTCGATAATTTCTTGTTGCTTAGCAAGCTCTGGGTACGCTTGACCCATTTGCTCAATTAGCGCAGC
Source organism: Pseudoalteromonas sp. TB25 (assembly GCF_000497995.1). NCBI lineage: Bacteria > Pseudomonadati > Pseudomonadota > Gammaproteobacteria > Alteromonadales > Pseudoalteromonadaceae > Pseudoalteromonas > Pseudoalteromonas sp. TB25. The sequence continues at coordinate 7,384 of NZ_AUTI01000397.1, read as the reverse complement.
AACTAACTTATAGAAAAACGAACCTTGCGCACCTAACTTATTACCGTGGCGCACAGCACGACGAATAATACGACGTAGTACATAACCACGACCTTCGTTAGATGGCATAACACCGTCAGAGATTAAAAACGCACACGAACGAATATGATCCGCCACTACGCGTAGTGACTTATCGTCCATATCTTGCGCGTTAGTTACACTTGCAGCTGCTGCAATTAAGCCTTGGAATAAATCGATTTCGTAGTTTGAATGCACACCCTGCAAAATTGCAGAAATACGCTCAAGGCCCATTCCTGTATCAACAGATTGCTTAGGTAGAGGCAACATAGTACCGTCGCTTTGACGGTTGTATTGCATAAATACAAGGTTCCAAATTTCGATGAAACGGTCGCCGTCTTCCTCTGGAGTGCCCGGAGGTCCGCCCCAAATATGCTCACCATGGTCATAAAATATTTCAGAACACGGACCACATGGACCAGTATCGCCCATAGACCAAAAGTTGTCAGAGGTCGCAATACGAATAATACGATCTTCACTTAAGCCAATATCTTTTGACCAGTACTCAAACGCTTCTTCATCATCGTGATAAATAGTAACAAGCAGTTTTTCTTGAGGTAATTTAACAACCTCAGTTAAAAACTCCCACGCAAACTTAATCGCGTCTTGCTTAAAGTAATCGCCAAAGCTGAAGTTACCTAACATTTCAAAAAATGTATGGTGGCGAGCAGTGTAGCCTACGTTTTCTAAATCGTTATGCTTACCGCCAGCACGTACACAGCGCTGCGAGCTTGTCGCACGTGTATAAGGGCGGCTTTCTGCGCCTAAAAATACATCTTTAAATTGCACCATGCCGGCATTGTTAAATAACAACGTGGCATCGTTACCCGGTATAAGCGAGCTAGAAGGTACTATTTGATGTTGCTTGCTGGCAAAAAAGTCTAAAAACTGTTGCCTAATTTGTGCGGTAGTCATGTGCTGCATTTGAAAGTCTCACCTGTATTTACTGTGCTTGCATTGCAAAATTAATTTCATCGTAGCTAAAACCCCGATACATTAAGTAGCGCACGCGCTTAGCTTTATCTTTGTAATCGAGATCTGGCGGTGTATTCGAATATTTTTTATTGTACGCATCCTGCGCAAGCTCAAACCAATCTATTTCAAGCTCTTCAACTACCATTTCAAGTAGCGAACGATCAATCCCTTTGCCCATAGCTTCGCTTTGTATTCGCTTAAGCCCGTGGCATTTAAATATGTGTTTTCTTACAAAGCCTTCACAGTATCGCTGCTCGTTAATAAAATTGTGCTTTTCGCACCAATCAAGCAGCGTTTCAATAAACTCTTCTGTCGCTTCTTTTTGCTGTAATTTGAGCGTTAACTCACGACGCGAATATTCTTGGCGCCCTAGTAACCAAAGTACATAGTTTTTTAGTTTTTGCTTTAATTTATCATCCATTAAGCGTCAAAACGTCCGCTTGTTTCACTGCTAAGTGGCTTAACATTAATGTCGTCACTTAATGGTACAACAGGCATAAAAATAGCTTGATAAGATACAAAAAAGCTAATGTAGCAAATCGGCATTAAAATCAACAGTGGTAAGAACGATAAGAACATCGAAAGCGCCATAAATAATGCGCAAATAAGGCCAAAAACGCCAAGTGGCAAAATGTTATGATAAAACACCATTAACGATTTTTTAAGCGCCGTTAAAATGCGTGTTTCTTTACTAAAATAAACAAGTGGCACAGCGTACGCAAATGCCGTTAAATAAATTAGCATTGCCATAAAAAATAAAATTACATTCGCGCCCGAAATACTCTCAAGCATTTGCTCAAGTGCTACGTTTGGATCAAGTCCTGGTTGGCTCATAACAGCCACTGCATCGGCAAATAAGCCATTAGCAAGTAACGCCATTAAAATACCCGCACCCATTTGATAAAGTGCTAAACGTAATAACCCTAAACGATTTCCCTTAGCCGTAAATGGCTTGAGAATATCGNGCTAGCATAATTTTTCCGCCCTGTTGCTTACTAAGCACCGCTTGGTAAAACCCTGCGGTTAAAAATGGCGTAGCGAGTGCTGCTACTACTTGCAGCAGCGGTAAAAATAAAGACAGCAGCCCTACAATGCCAATAAATAAATGCATAAAAATAAAGGTTGCTGGCTGGGTTTTAAAAATAAGCCATCCGGCTTTTAACCACTTTAGCCCTGCATCGGCTTTAAAAATTCGTAATTGTGTAGACATACTTGCTCTTAATTTAAAACGAAACACGCCAAGTATAACTTGGCGTGAGGGGGGATTAATAGACGAAACGTAATTAAATAATTAAGGTTTTTTAATTTTCTTAATATCTAACATATGCGCGCCATGCTTAATTTTTGTTTCTAGGTACGATTTATTACCCGCAACACCCGCTTTAATGTGCGCATGTGTGCCCACAACCGAGTCAACATTAATACCGGCATCTTTTAATGCATTAAGCTTTTTAGGATTATTAGTCATTAATTTAACGTGACTTAAATTAAGCGCATTGAGCATTAATACCGCATCCGAAAAGTCACGTAAATCATCAGCAAAGCCTAAATGATTATTAGCTTCGTAGGTGTTCATACCTTGCGATTGCAATACGTAAGCGTCTATTTTGTTGTATAAACCAATGCCACGGCCTTCTTGGCGTAAATACAATAAAATACCGCCTTGCTCGTGCATCATTTCAATACATTCATTTAGCTGCTCACCACAATCACAACGCGATGAGTAAAATACATCGCCCGTTAGGCATTCTGAATGCATACGAATTAGCGGTACATCTTGCTCTGTATCGGCGTTATTAAACACCATAGCAATATGTTCTTTACCATCTTTTAAATCAGTAAATGAGATTATTTCTGCAGGGATATCACTATTTCTGCCAACTTTAAGCTGGACTCTTGCTCTTACTTGCGCCACGACAAATCCAAATATTTAAATAACTACGACACGACAATAAAGTGATAGTATCACAAAATAGGATAAATACACCGTAGTACAAGACTGTTTATGGCAATTATATGGCGACGACAGGCGTTATTTTCAATGATTGTTAAGCAATTAATAACCCGAATATTACAACCTCGCTTGTTTACTTTAATTTACCTAAAATAATGACAGGCCTTGATAGTTTTGGTAATTTTATGGGCTGATAAATAATAGGGATTATTATGAAGCACCAACAGCTCGCCATATCAATAGGATTAAGCTTATTAGCCTTTGCTAACTGCACTTTCGCAAACCAAGTAAATAGCATTCAAGTTGTATCTGCAAACGCCGAAGAAACTGACTCAGCATTTGTTGCAGCCAAAGAACAAGCTGAAAAAGAAGCACAACTTGCCTATCAAAAAGGGCTCGCTCTATATGGAGAAAATAGCAATGAAACCGCGAACCTTGCTATTAACTACGCCAAAGCCATCAATAATTATACTGCAAAGAACATTATGGTTATAGGGAATGGCAATGAAAAGAAACGGTTTGATTTGTATTCACAGGCCCACCGTATTTTAGTTAAAAACTATGGTGAAAACTCAATAGAGACTATGGATACGCTACTAGCCAAAGCCACTCATACCAATAAATCATATATCGCAGTCAAAAACTTTGAGCAACTCATTAAAATCGCTGAATTACAAAATATCCCAGGCCTTGTCGCCAATATGCAATTTGAAGCTGCAGAAACATTACTTTATAGGTTTAGCCATAGCGAATACTCTTTAGCGAAAATATACGCTCAAGATGCAGATAAATATTACCAAGCCCAGCTACCTGATAATGCAGTAGAGCGTATAAAGTCTGACCTTTTAATGGTTTCATTTGAGAGTGGCCGTAAAGATTACGACAAAGCAACTAAAAGGCTAAACCGTATAGTTGGCTTATTTGATAAATATAAAAATTTAGATCAAAGCTTTGAGCTTAATGCGCATGTTGGCTTAGTTCAGCTATATGAAAAACAAGATGAAAGCGATAAAGCGACTAAACACGCCTTAGCCTTTGCTAAAAATACGCACTGGAAAAATACCTCAGAGCAAAATCCACTCTACATAACCGAGCCTATATACCCTCGCGGTGAAACTAAAAGTCATGTAATAGTTATATTAGAGATTACAGTTGATACCCATGGCTTTGTGCAAAGTCCTAAGGTTATTAGTTCTGAGGGTTCTAAAGCATTTGAAAAATCAGCGATAGCCGCTGTTAAACAATGGCGTTACGCTCCAAAGTTTAAAAATGGAAAACCTGTAAATGCAACAACACAAGCTGAACTGTATTTTGAACGCCTTTAAGTAGTTTTACCATTCAGTCAAAAATTATATTAATAAGAAACTGTTGTAATTACGTCAACCTAGTTTCAATTTAAAAGTTAATAGGGATTATTATGAAACGTCAGCAACTCGCTTTATTTATCGGTTTAAGTTTATCTACTTTAAGCGCAACAACTTTAAGCACTACAGCATTCGCCAGCCAAGCAAGCGATCCTCAAACGGTATTTAACCAAGCATACCAAAGCTATTTAGCAGCAGTTAAAGCAGACGAAAACGTACAACAAACTGCCAAACTTGCTTACACATCAGGTAAAGCCGTTTACGGTAAAAGCGACGACAATACTGCTAACTTAGCTATTAACTACGCTAAAGCTATTAAAGGCTACGGCGATGAGCTAAACGAACAACGTTTTGCACTTTATGATGAAGCACATACTATTTTAGCTGCAAACCACGGCAAACAATCAATAGAAACAGTTGATGCACTGCTCGGAAAAGCTAACTACACAACATCAGCTTACAAAGCAGCTAACTTTTTAGAACAAGTAATAGGTATAGCTAAAACACAAAATAACCCTAAGTTTGTAGCCGACATGAAACTTGAAGCTGCAACGCTACTGGCTAAAAAGTTTAGTTCTAAAAAATATCGTGAGGCTAAAAACTACCTAGAAGAAGCCGACGAATACTACCAAGAAAACTTACCTGAAAACTCACTAGAGCGCATAAAAGCCGATTTTTTAATGGCCTCATTCGCAGAGGGTCGTAAAAGATACAATCAAGCGATTGAAAGGCTAAACCGTATAGTTACTGTATTCGATAGTAACTTAAACTTTGATCACAGTGCAGAGCTAACAGCTCATTCAAAGCTTGTAGGCCTGTACGAAAAGCAAGGTAAAAGCGAAGAAGCAACTAAACATTGCCTAGCTATCGCTCAAATGGTGCCATGGAAAGAATCGCAAGAGCAAACACCACTCTATCGTGTTAATCCTAAATACCCAGTTAACAAAGCCAGGTTTAGTACCGATGGTAGCGTTGTTATGGAGTTTGAGGTAGACGCAGCTGGCTTTGTAAAAAACCCAAAAGTACTTAGCTCAGAAGGCGGCAGCGCATTTGAAAAATCAGCCAAAGCAGCGCTTGAGCAATGGCGTTACGCGCCAAAGTTTGAAAATGGCAAACCTGTTAGCGCTATTTCTCAGGTACAACTCGACTTTAAAATTAACCGCCACTAAAAGCGGCTCATTAAAAAAGGCGCTTTAAGCGTCTTTTTTAATACCAACTAATACAAATTCTACGTAGTTAAAATTCATAACTTACGCTAATTCCGCCATCGGCTCTTTTTTCATTGCTATCGCTTGCTTTACCGTAGCCCACATCTAGCTCTAATCTAAAACCAGCGCTGTTCAATCCATTAAAGTTGTAGTTGTACGTAAGCCCTATGCCGTTTGTTGTTTCTTCATCAAAAATACCGCCAATTACACAACCTAGCGTATTAGCAAAGTCAGTTGCTACATCATTAGTTGAACTTTCACACTCTTGGTCTGTATCTCTTGCACCAATAGCGCCCACAAGTACGCCAAAAGCATGTTTTTTATTATCGCTAACCGCTTGTTCAAAACCGGCAGAAAATCCATCATCAAGGCCTAGTTTATAGTTTGCATACCAGCGTTGTGTGTCGTCGTTAGCCGATAAAGATACCTCAGGAATAACTAAGTAAGGATAGCCACCCCCAATCGAAAAACTAACATCATTAGCAAAAGTAGAACAAGAAGCGATAGATAAAGTGAGTAGTAATATTTTTATTTTCATAAAGTTCCCTTTGAGTAAGTATAAAATGTACTTACTTTAGGGACGCCATGCAATACGACTAAAAGCTCGTTAAATTTAGCTTTAGTAATAAAATAGGGATTAAATTTTAGCGAGTATTTTATCGCTAGCCGCTTCTATTAAATTGAGCACATTTTCAAAGCCATCATCGCCGCCGTAATAGGGATCGGGAATAGCGCTTTGGGCTTGCTCGCCATATTCTAAAAAAAGCGCTAATTTGTACTGTAGATGCTCAGGGCACTGGGCTTTTAAATCAGCTAAATTTTGCGTATCGGCCGCTAAAATTAAATCAAACTCAGTAAAGTCGCTTGTACGCACTTTACGTGAATAAATACCTTTAAAGCTGTAACCACGCTTCTCCCCTGCTGCCATTGAGCGACTATCAGGCGTTTTACCTTCGTGGTAACCAATAGTCCCTGCCGAATCTACTTTAACGTTAACACCTAGTTTTTTAGCACGGGCTTTTAATACCGCCTCTGCGGTTGGCGAGCGGCAAATATTACCTAAACACACTATGAGTACTTTTTTCATTGAGGCTCCTCTAACTAATTTAAAAACCTAAGCTTTAAAACTGTTTTAAAATGCTTTCATCGTAATCTTCAACGTTAAGCGTTACGTTATGTTGCGCTGCAACAGATTCGAGCTCAGCTTGTTTAATGGCTAAATCGTCCATGGTGATTAGGTTATCGTCTAGTTGCCACAATAACCGAGAGCCCGCGTAGCTATAATGAATCGCTAATAACGCATCGGCATTACCTTCACGGCCAGCGGCTTTTAACTTAGCCATTTTACGGGTTATTTTATTAAGTGCTTTTTTAAGCTCCCACACATAAACAACTTCAGTCATAAAGCTATGTGTACGGTATTTATTAAGTAACCACGCAAGCCCAACGCTTGTAATAGCAACGCCTATTAAGTTCCAATGAAAGTGGCTACCACTTTNCAGCGTTTGCGATATAGCCAAGCTGCCTACAGCCAAACCAATACCGCATCCTGCAATAACACGGTTTAAATGTTTACGGTAACGCGCTTTATTTATTTCAATGAGTTGCATAACAGCCTAAAAAGTTAATAAGTAAAAGAATGCGAATGGCTATTGTAACTAAACCCCACATTTTTTATAAAATTATTTCACCCCTTTTTGATTTGCCACCCGTTATAGCTTTGAAAACACCCTAATAGTAGTGGTCAATAAAATTTGGAGCGGCTTATGCACACACTTGAAGTACCTAACAACCCAGTATTTATTAAAACATCGACTGCCGTTATC
>NZ_AUTI01000396.1:0-29394 GCF_000497995.1 Pseudoalteromonas sp. TB25 | reverse complement strand
CCGCCGTAGCGACCAAAACAATCTAATAAACCTAATGGCTCACCGCTTAAGGCAACCACACGAATATTACATACCTTTTTACCCGGTGTTTGGCCGCGCCAAAGTAGCGAGAACAACGTAAAGTAAACAGCAGCCCAGCCAAAACCTAAGCCTAAGTCTTGAATAATACCCTTGCTCCACTGCAAAATACTGTTTGTGGTTGTTTGTGCAGGTTTTTCTTCTATTAACTGTGCAGGCTTTATTTCTTTATTTTCACTGAGTACTAATAGTTGTAAAAGTACGCTAGCAAGTTGTGGGCTTTGTAGGTCGTCCATTTCTGCTAATTTGGGAACTTGCCCAATTAAATTATCAAACGCGTTTTGTTGGCAAGGTTGCTCACAGCTTTCATCAGCTGTTTGCGCTAAATAAGTATTTACCCGTTGTTTTTCTGTGGCGGTAAGCTGTATTTCATCTTGTATTTTTACGCCCTGAACAGCTAAACCTTGATCAGTGTTATCGTCTTCTAGGTAATCAATGCCAATTGAAAGCACAGTAAGTGCGCTTACAAATAAAATACTTGCTGCCGTTATTTTTAAGATTCTTCGCCACACATTCGACATTTTTGGAAGGTATTGCTGTGCCGTACCTTTATAAAAAGCCATTGCAGCAACAAACGCTATTAAAGCAGCGCTAAGCTTGGCCGCTAAAAATATCAGTGCAACATCAATAATAATCGCTAGTGCACGCTGAATAGGTGTAGCTAAAGGCAAGCCCAGTAAAGCACTGTCAATTTTAAAAGCGTAGGGTGTAATAACTTCTCGGGTTTCAGAATTTGATAATTCTAATTGTTCTATTTCTGTGGCTTTCATTTATTTTCTTGTTATTAAAATAGGTAACCCGGTTAACTTACGCGTTTTTTATTTTTTGCTCAAGGTAAAGCTATTAGAATCAATGCACAAAAAAAGGGCTACATAAAATGCAGCCCTTCATGTTTTTACTCAATGTTAATTACTTACTAGCAATTATACCGTTGGATAATCGGTGTAGCCTTGTTCTGCGCCACCAAACAAAGTGTCGGGGTTGTGGCTGTTAAGTGGCTTGCCTTGCTTTAAGCGTGCTGGTAAGTCTGGGTTTGATACAAACGGGCGACCAAAGCCAATCATGTCGGCCCAGCCTTCGCTAAGTGCTTTGTCTGCGCGCTCTTTGGTGTACTTGCCTGCGTAAATTAATACTCCACTGTAGGTTTTGCGAATCGATTTTTTAAATTCGACACTCATTAAAGGTGCGTCATCCCAATCGGCTTCGGCTATATGCATGTAACCTACACCGGCTTTATTTAATGCCTCAGAAACCGCTAAGTAAGTTTCTTCAGGGTTTTCGTCTACTGTGCCATTAAGAGTTGTTAACGGGGCAAGTCTTACGCCTACTTTACTGCTACCAATTTCGTCGCTAACAGCATGTACCACTTCAATTAAAAAGCGTATGCGGTTTTGCACACTGCCGCCATATTCATCGGTGCGAGCATTTGACTCTGAGTCTAAAAATTGATTAATAAGGTAACCATTTGCAGCATGAAGCTCTATGCCATCAAACCCTGCATTAACTGCATTTTTAGCTGCTTGGCGAAATTCGCCTATGACATGCGTAATATCTTGTTTGCTCATTTCGCGTGGGAGTTGGGTGTCTACAAACCCCGGTGCGCCGTTTGTATCTACAAATACTTTTACGTCTTTTGCAGCAATGGCCGATGCTGAAATAGGCTGCACGCCACCAGTGTTGTCACTGTGGGTAACACGGCCAACATGCCAAAGCTGAGCAAACATCACTCCACCAGCGCTATGTACTGCGCTTGTTACTTTACTCCAGCCTGCAACTTGCTCATTTGAATAAATACCCGGAGTCCAAGCGTAACCTTTACCAAGCTCACTAATTTGTGTGCCTTCGCTTACAATTAGTCCGGCACTTGCGCGCTGTGCGTAATATGTTGCCATTAAGTCGTTAGCTATATCGCCAGGCTGCGTTGAACGCGAGCGAGTCATTGGGGGCATAACAATACGGTTTTTTAATGTGTTACCTGCAAGTTCTATTGGTTCAAAAAGTAATGTCATAATGCCTCCTAAGTTTGATTGCGCTCATAATAACGTAACCAAGCACATGCAAAAACAACAAAAACTGCAAAATAGTTTTGTTGTATCTGCAATAAAGCCACAAAGTAAAACACATTAACTTTAGGTGAACTAAATGTATTTTGTTGACTCTTAACAGCACTATTAAGTTGAGGGTTTGATGTGAATAAAGGGAATGCATGGCCGTGGGTTATCTCGTTGTGTATACACGCTATTGTGTTGTACTTTTTGTTTTCGCAATCTATTAAAGTTGCGCCGCCAAAGGAGGAAAAAAACGCAATAATACAGGCCTATGTTACGGTTAATTTAGCAAGCCTACCTAAGCCAAGCTCAGTTGTTACAACAACCAATGCGCCTGATATAAAACCTGTAAACACTAAAACTGATGCACCAAATTCAGCAACCTCTAACACTACACCTATAAAAAAAGATTCTACAAAAGCCAAAGTAAGGGTAACTAAAAAAACGCAAGCCAAAACCATCACGTTACCAAAGGCACAAACAGAGCTTAAAAAAGCCCCTGTAAAACCTGTTGAACCCCTGGTAGCCGCGCCTTCAGAGCCTACAACAAAAGCTTCTCAAACATTTAAAAAGCTAAATCCATACGCGCCGCTATTTGGCTCTCCTGTAAATAATATGACTCATAAAAAAATGGTCTCCTTTGGTGAAGATAAAAGCTCTGAAAATGATGAGATAAACAATAAGCCCACAATTAAAACGCCAGTAAAATCTGATAATTCAGAAGTTATTAGCCAAAATACAACAGGCACACGACGATTAGAAAAATTTAACGGTAAATGCTATTTAATTGATACTTCAACCGTATTTGGTAGTAATGGCATGCCTCAAGGTAGCGGTAAACCCTGCCCTGAGGATAAAACTGATAAAGAAATTATGTTTGAAAAAATCATGAAAAAATGGAGCCGTAAAAATAATTAGCTTTAAATAAGTGAACAAATAATATGTTTATCCGTATTGATAAGCTTAAAGTACTTAGGAGTAAGCCATGATCACCAAACAACTATCATCACTTTTTGTATTTAATTTATTAGTTGTAAGTGCACAAGCGAATGCAAACCAGCGCTGGTACGTTATTAACGACTCAGTAATGGGCGGTGTATCTAATAGCCAAGTAACACAAACTCAAGAAAGTTTGCTTTTTACAGGCAATGTTTCGCTTGATAATAACGGCGGTTTTGCATCAATACGTACAGAGCTAAATACACAAAGCCAAAATACTAAAGCTATAGCGCTGCGTGTTAAAGGTGATGGACAAATCTATCAGCTCAGGCTCAGAACTACCAATTACCTTGATGGCGCAGCGTACACCCACTCATTTAAAACAGTAAAAAATGAATGGGTAGATATAAACTTTGCTCCGAGTGATTTTACTTTAACGTATCGCGGCCGCGTGCTTGAGCAACAACCGATTATTGATTTTGACGATATAAAACAGCTAGGCTTTATGATTGCAGGTAAGCAAGAAGGTAAGTTTAAACTTGAAGTGGGTAAAATTGAGTTTAAAAGCTAATCAAGCAGCAAGCTTTGGCATTGAGCGGTGTAATCATGAGCGCGAATGGTTGCGCTACTTTCGGTGTACTATTTAGCCCTACTAGCAAAAAGCCCCACTTTATTAAAGTAGGGCTTATACCAATTTATTAAACTAACTCATTGCTTACTTAGTGCTTTGGTTATCTTGTGAGAGCGCAATAAGTGCAAGCGCCGCATTTAGACGAGTATTTAAATTATTATAAATAGTCATTCCAAACACACCGATAATACAAACTATTAAACCCATTTGTAGGTTAACGCTCATCTCTAGTAAAAAAACAGCTGCAACTAGTAAGCATAGCGCTAATGCATAAATAATAGATTGAAAGGTAAAGTTAATATCACCTTTGGCTATTTTAAGTAATTCATCTTTATTCATAATTTACTTCCTTGTTATTTAATCCCTAAGACTCAATTGCCAGTAACTCTACTTCAAAAATAAGTACTGAGGCAGGAGGAATACTCCCTACTCGCTTTTCACCGTAGGCAAGTTGGTGCGGTACATAAAAAATGTATTTATCGCCTGGGCTCATCAGTTGTAAGCCCTCAGTCCAGCCTTTAATCACTTGGTGCAAGCCAAAACTAATCGGTGTTTTACGCTCTACTGAGCTGTCAAACACCGTGCCGTCGATTAGTGTGCCGTGGTAATGCACGTTAACCATACTTGTTGGGCTTGGTGTGTTTTCACTCTCACCTTTGTGTACTATTTTGTACTGCAAGCCAGAAGCTGTTTCTACTACACCTTCTACTTTTGCGTTAGCGGCTAAGTAATCGGCCCCTATTTGTGCATTTATGCCTGCTTGTTGTTTTGCTTTTTTACTATTTTGAAATATTAAAAAACAAAAAATGGCGATAACCACCGCCAAAATTATATTGATCATTATTAACCTTTTTCGTTATCTAGTTCTTCGTCTTTTTCGTCATCGTTATCGCCATTTACTATGTCGGCAATTTCTTTAAGGCGAGCAAGCGCAATTCCGTTTACTGAGTTTTCTGGATACTGGTCATCAATAATATCGCCAGCTTCTATATCCATTAGCAGGTTAAGCGCTTGGTCTACGGTTTCAACTGCGTAAATATTAAATTTACCCGCTTCAACTGCATTAAGTATTTCGTCATCAAGCACTAAGTTAACTTGGTTTGATTTAGGAATGATAACGCCTTGCGAACCTGTTAAGCCACGCATTTTACACAGTTTGAAAAAGCCTTCTATTTTTTCGTTTACGCCACCAATAGCCTGTACATCACCATGTTGGTTAATAGAGCCTGTCAGTGCAATTGATTGGCTAATAGGTAGGCTTGTAATAGACGAAATAAGCGCACACAACTCTGCCAAAGATGCACTATCGCCATCTATATAACCGTAGCTTTGCTCAATAGCGATATTAGCGCTAAGCGTTAAGCTAAAGTGCTGCGCGTATTTATTACCTAAATAACCGGTAAGTAGCATTACCCCTTTTGAGTGAATTGCTTTACCAAGCTCGGCTTCACGTTCAACATCTATTACGCCATCGGCGCCAGCATAAACCGTTGCCGTAATACGCGCAGGGGTACCAAATGAGGTATCGCCAATGTGTAATACGGTTAAACCATTTACTTTACCAATGGCTTGGCCGTCGGTTGCAATAAGTGTGTGACCTTCTTTTATATCGCTTAGCATGTTTTCACTAATTTGGCCGGTACGGTATTGCTTACCTTCAATGGCTTCATCAATATGATGCGCATCTACAACAGTTAATTTATCTTGTTTTGCGTAGTAACTTGCCTCTGCAACTAATTCAAGTACATCAGCAAAGCGCGCAGAAAGCTTATTGTGATGCTCTGCTTGGCGGTAGCTAAACTTAAGTAAACGCACCATAGCTGCTTGTGTGGTAGTGCACTTTAATGTTTGCTCGCAGTACTCGGTAACTTTAGTTATAAATTGGTACTGTAATTTATCGCTACTTGGTAAGTAGTAATCAAAGTCAGCTAATACTCTAAATAACTCTGCAAACTCTTCATCGTATTCACCTATGGTGTAATACAGTTCGCGCGAGCCTAATAAAATAATTTTTACATCAAGCGGTATAAGCTGCGGGCGAAGTGTAAAACTACTACCTACTGAGCTATCTTGATACGGTAAGTCGTTTTTAATTTGATGCGTTTTTAGCGAAAGTTTTAAACCATCCCACACTTGAGGGTTAGCCATTACCTTTTCAGCATCCATAATTAAATAACCGCCATTAGCACGGTGCAATGCTCCCGGCTGAATAGAGCGATAACTGGTAATTAAAGACCCTTGCGATGTGGAATACTCAATTTTACCAAATATATTACCAAATGTTGGATTGGGCTCGTACACCACGGGTGCTGCATCGTCTTCTTTAAACTCAACTAAAATATTAGGTGCAAAAAAGTCGGTAAGCATGCCTTTACGATCAAAGTCTTCTTTGCTTTCTTCGCTTTCGTCTTCGTCATCGAGCCACTCAAGTACCGCGTCTATAATTTCAACGCGTATATCTTTTAAATAACGCAGTACACCAATATGAGTTGCATATTTATGTTCTAAGTCTTTTAAAAGCGGTTTTGTGGCCTGCTCTGCAGTCGACTTTTTAAGATTACGCTGTTTTTCTTTTGATTCGCGCTTCCAGCGTGGCAGCTCAATTAACGCTTCTATTAATGCATCTTCTAGCTTTTCAATTTTTTCAAAAAACTCTTCGCGTAACGTTTCTTCAAGTTCGCCAAATTCGCTATCGCTTAATTGTTTACCATCTACAAGCGGTGCAAACCCAACTGAATTTTTTTCTTCGACTAATGCAACACTTTGCTCAAATGCCGCAATTTCTACTGCAGTAATAGCGCTGTCGTAGGCATCGTTAAATTCACGGTCGATTGATTTTTTTTTGCGTTGGTATCCTGGGTTATCAAATGCAGCAGGAAATGTGTCGAGTACTTCATCTAAAAATGAATCTATGTCGTCACTAAGTTGCTTGCTTTGACCTGCATGCATAAACAGCGCGATAGGCTCTCTGTGATCATCGTAATTATTTACGTATAACCATTCGTTTGGTGTTGGGCGGTCTTTTGCGTGTTGCTTAAGTTTATCTTTAACAAGCGTAAAGCGCCCATGGGCAGCCTCGCCCATTACATAAACGTTGTAACCAGGTAGTTCCATCCCTAAAGAGAAATCTAAGGCACTTTGGGCGCGTTGTTGGCCTATAAATGTTAGTTGCTCGGGGTATGGATTGCTCATACACGTATGTACGTGATTAGTAGAAATACTCGGTGCGAGCTTTGAAACAGATAGTGGCAGCAATTTTTTCGTCATTCTAACTTCTTTTTTTACCAACATATTCGCTGGCCTTTGGGCGTATTAAGTGGCCCGCAGCCACTTAATAATTATATTTAAGGGTGCAGCGCCTTACGACTAAAATAGATTCCATCACATTCAATACACGGTGTAATTTGTGTCGCGTGATAAACATCGTAACTATGGGTGCAATTCTTACATACTAATGTGCCCATGGCTATCCATTCGCCTGCGTGATACACACCATTGTGCTTAAAATCTTGACTAAGAGATTGCCACTCAAGCTGAGTTTTATCTTCTATGTGCGAAAGCTCAAACCATAAGGACTCTTTAAGCTCTTGCCATGCAAGCGAATTATAGTGCGATTCGTTTTCTTGGACATGTTCTATATCGCGCTGTAAATAACTTTTATATAAAGCGTATCTTTCTTGCCCTAAATCTTTAAGTGCCTGCTCAGATTCAACAAATCGAGTAACTGCGTCTTTTACTTCATGATCTTTTACATCTTTTAGCCATTTGGTTAAATCGCCAAGCCATGCTTTATAATCTGCCATTTTTTACTCCTTCAAAATTGCTGTTAAATCACCCTATAACTTAGATAAGTATAGGTTAACCTGAACTGAAGGTTAGAATTTATCAAAACCGCGTTTTTGACGCTGTGAATAGCACTTTATTTGGGGTATCCTAATGTCAATTTTTTATTAGTTTGCAAGAAGTCTGGAACCATAGATGCAAGAGCAATATAACCCGCAAGATATAGAGTCAAAAGTACAAAGCTACTGGGAAGAAAACCAGGTATTTAAAGTCACTGAAGATGAGAGCAAAGAAAAGTATTATTGCCTTTCTATGTTTCCTTATCCGAGTGGTCGACTGCATATGGGTCATGTACGTAACTACACCATTGGTGATGTTGTTTCTCGTTTCCAGCGCCTGCAAGGCAAAAACGTAATGCAACCTATGGGTTGGGATGCGTTTGGTTTACCTGCAGAAAACGCTGCTATTAAAAACAAAACAGCACCTGCTAAGTGGACATACGAAAATATTGACTACATGCGTACACAGCTTAAGCAATTAGGTTTTGGTTATGACTGGGATCGCGAAATTGCGACGTGTCATCCAGAATACTACAAGTGGGAGCAGTGGTTTTTCACTAAGCTTTACGAAAAAGGCTTAGTGTATAAAAAAATGTCGACGGTTAACTGGGATCCAGTGGATCAAACAGTATTAGCTAACGAGCAAGTTATTGACGGTCGCGGTTGGCGTTCAGGCGCTGTGGTTGAGCAAAAAGAGATTCCACAGTGGTTTATTAAAATTACCGACTACGCACAAGAACTACTTGACGATTTAGACAAGTTGGAAGATTGGCCAGAGCAAGTTAAAACAATGCAGCGTAACTGGATTGGCCGCTCTGAAGGGTGTGATATTGAATTTAAACGCACCGATAACGACGAAACTTTTAGTGTATACACAACTCGTCCAGACACCTTTATGGGTGTGACGTATGTTGCTGTTGCTGGTGGTCACCCTATTGCACAAGAAGCCGCTAAAAATAGCGATGCTGTTGCAATGTTTGTTGAAGAATGCAAAAACACCAAAATTGCCGAAGCAGACATGGCAACAATGGAGAAAAAAGGCATAGCAACAGGCTTTTACGCAACTCACCCATTAACGGGCGAGCAAGTACCAATTTGGGTCGCTAACTTTGTATTAATGCATTACGGCTCAGGCGCTGTTATGGCGGTACCTGCACACGACCAACGCGATTTTGAATTTGCAACGGCTTACGGCCTAGATATTAAACAAGTAATTGCACCGGTTGAAGGCTCAGGTCTTGAAGTAAACCTTGAGCAAGAAGCATTTACCGATAAAGGCGTACTTGTAAATTCAGGTGAATTTGATGGTCTTGATTTTGACGCCGCGTTTAAAGCCATTGCCGACAAGCTTGAAGCACTCGGTGTTGGGGAGCGTAAAGTAAACTTCCGTCTACGTGACTGGGGTGTGAGCCGTCAGCGTTATTGGGGCTCTCCAATCCCAATGCTTAGCGACGAAGAAGGCAAAGAACTTGCAGCAACAGAAGATATGCTACCAGTTCGCTTACCAGAAGATGTGGTAATGAATGGTGTAACGTCACCTCTTAAAGCAGACCCTGAATGGGCTAAAACAACAGTAAATGGCGCACCTGCGTTTCACGAAACTGACACGTTTGACACCTTTATGGAATCATCTTGGTACTACGCACGCTACTGTAGCCCACGCTACGACGAAGGCATGCTAGATCCAGCGGCTGCTAACTATTGGTTACCAGTAAACCAATACATTGGTGGTATTGAGCACGCTATTTTACACTTATTGTACTCGCGATTTTTCCATAAATTATTACGTGACTTTGGTTTAGTAAATTCAGACGAGCCGTTCGACCGCTTACTTTGTCAAGGTATGGTGCTTGCTGAAACATTTTATCGTAAAGATGAAAAAGGCGGCGATGTATGGATTTCGCCAAGCGATGTAAATACCGAAACCGACGACAAGGGCCGCGTAACTAAAGCATGGCATAAAGAAGACGGTGAGCCGGTATTCTCATCAGGCATGAGTAAAATGTCGAAGTCTAAAAACAACGGTATAGACCCACAACAAGTAATTGCCCAATACGGTGCAGATACAGTGCGTTTATTTATGATGTTTACAGCACCACCAGAGCAAACGCTTGAATGGTCAGACTCAGGTGTTGAAGGCGCACATCGCTTCTTAAAACGTGTATGGAAATACGCAGTAGATGTTAAAACAGTAGGTTACCAAGCACTTGATAAATCAGCGCTCACTAACCCGCAAAAAGTACTACGTCGCGACTTACACAAAGCAATTGCTAAAGTGACTGATGATGTTGAACGTCGTCAAACCTTTAACACCGCTATTGCAGCCATTATGGAGCTTTCTAATAAGTTATTAAAAGCACCACTGAGCGACAAACAAGATGTAGCGATTGCTAACGAAGCACTTGAAGCATTAGTTATTATGCTTGCACCTATTACTCCGCATTTATCACATGAGCTTTGGAAAGAGCTTGGTAAAGAAGGCGAGATTTTAGATGCGCAGTGGCCAAAAGTTGACGAGTCGGCTCTTGTTGAAGATGAAAAACTAATCATCGTACAAGTAAACGGCAAGCTTCGCGCTAAGTTAACAGTGGCAGCTGATGCCACTCAAGAGCAAGTAGAAGCCCTTGCGTTTGCAGAATCTAACGTAACTAAATTTACGGATGGCGCAACTATTCGTAAAATCATTTACGTTCCAGGTAAACTACTTAACGTGGTAGCTAACTAATATGGCTGCATTTAACGCCATTAAAAATGGACTAGCCTTAGTGCTAGTCTGTTTTTTGTTATCAAGCTGTGGCTTTCATTTAAAAAAAGCCTCTAGCTTGCCTGATAACTTAAAACAGCTAACACTTGTAGGCGATGATGAAAAATCGACTTTATTTACTGAGCTTAAAAAAGAGCTTAAAGCGAGTAACGTAGAGCTAGTATCGTCAGCTAAAGATAAAGCCCAATTGTATTTACGCAAAGAAAGTATTGAACGCCAAACTCTTTCGCTGTTTCAAAATGGTCAGGTTGCTGAATACGAACTTGCTTATGGCGTGTCGTATGTAGTTAAACTCCCTGGCGAAAAAGCGATAGAAAAACGTTTTGAGCTTTACCGTAATTACCAAGACGATCCGGATCATGCATTAGCAAAAGCAAAAGAGCTTGAGCTACTCATTAGCGAGATTCGTGAGCAAGCCAGTCGTCGTATTGTTAGAGAGCTGTCGCAACTATAATGCGCTGCTATGCTAATCAACTACCGAGTGAATTAAATAAAGGGCTAAAGCCCTTTTATTTAGTATTTGGTGAAGAGCCTTTTCAAGAAGCGCAGTGCGTACAACAAATTCGCGACTGTGCTAAGCAACAAGGTTTTGATGAAGTAATTAAGTTTACTTTAATGCAAGGATTCGATTGGCAAGAAATCATAGCCCAGTATCAGAGCATGTCGCTGTTTAGCGCCCGCACTATTATTGAGCTTGATTTAAACCAACAAAAGCCAGGCGTTATTGGCAGCAATACCTTTAAAAAAGTAGTTGAGCTGGTTAATCCCGATACTATTTTAATTGTTAAAGGCGCTAAAGCCAGTCAAGAAGTACAACGTGGTGCGTGGTTTAAAGCCCTTGATAAACTAGGCGTGTTCGTACCTTGCTACCCACTTACGGGCTCTCACGTAAAACGATGGCTTGATGAGCAATGCCAACGTTTATCACTTAATATGCAAAGCGACGCCAAAGTAAGCTTAATAAATGCCACTGAAGGCAACTTATTAGCCTGTTTTCAGGAGCTTGAAAAGCTCTCGCTACTACACGGCAATGCATTAATTACTCAGCAACTAGTTATGCAAGGGCTGTTAAATCAAGCCAAGTTTGATATTTTTGATTTAAGCGATGCACTATTAAATGGCCACGCTAAACAAGCTATAAAAGTACTAAACAAACTTGCCAGCGATAACACCGAAGTGGTGAGTATTTTGTGGGCTATAACCAAAGAGCTTAATACACTTATAAGTGTGCAACTTGGTTTATTAAATGGCGAACCCATAGCAAATTTATTTAAACAAAAAGCAATTTGGAAAAACCAACAAGGTCCAGTTCAAAACGCAATTAACCGTTTAAATATGCACACACTGGAACAAATAAACAGTGATGTTGCGTTGTTTGATGCCAGTTACAAGCAAGGTAATTTAATTGCACCTTACCAAGCGCTTGCTCATATTTGTATTAAATTTTGCCAGCCGCTCAACATTCCTATGCCGTGCCACGCGGTTAATTAATAAATAATGGGTGTTAAATGATCGCAATTTTTGGTGGCACTTTCGACCCCGTCCATTTAGGCCATCTAAATATGGCGCAGCAATGCGTTAATGCGTTTAATTTAGATACGCTTTATTTTATGCCCTGTGCACTCCCTGCACATAAAGCAGCTCCGGGAATTAGTACGCAGCACCGTATTAATATGCTAAACGCAGCTATTGCACCTTATCCTCATTTTGAACTCGATTTAAGAGAGCTTAACCGAGCTGGTCCATCGTATTCGCTACTTAGTTTGCAAGAACTTCGTAAAGAGCACCCCACTACACCTATTTTATTTTTAATTGGTATGGACTCGTTTAACAATCTCGATAAGTGGTTTGAGTGGAAGGCAATAACACAGCTTTGCCATATTGTGGTGTACCAGCGCCCAGCTCAACATTGCACTGTAAAAGGTGAGCTCAAAAGCTATATGCAACACGCAAATGCTGGCGAAGTAGCGGCACTTAAACACTCACTTGCAGGTAAACTTTATTTTTTACCGGGCGAAATGCTCGATGCGGCCTCAAGTACAATTCGCAAGCAGCTAAAAAAAAGTAATAAAAAGAATGAACTATTGCCCGATGCAGTGAGTCATTACATAGAAGTGCATCAGCTCTATCAAATTGATGCTTAAAAACTCCTAGCGTGTTAAAATGCGCGCCATTAAATTTTTAAATTGAGACAAAACCTTGGATTCAAAACAACTACTCGCCTTTGCTATGGACAAAATTGACGATATGAAAGCGCGTGACATCGTTCATATTGACGTAACTGAAACATCAGATATTACAGATTACATGGTAATTTGTTCTGGTACTTCTAAACGCCACGTACAGTCAATTGCCGATCACTTAGCAAAAGAAGCGCGTCATGCAGATTCAGAGCCACTAGGTTATGAAGGTGAAGGCGACGGCGAATGGGCACTGGTTGATTTAGGTGATGTGGTTGTACACGTGATGCAAAACGAAGCACGTAGCTATTACGATCTAGAAAAACTGTGGGGCTAAACGCTCACTCATTTTAGACAATGCTTGGAAGTAATACGTGAAAATACAAATGATTGCTGTTGGTACTAAAATGCCAGCATGGGTAGAAACGGGATTTGCAGAATATCAGCGCCGTTTCCCTAAGGATATGGCGCTAGAGTTAATCGAAATTCCAGCCGGTAAACGTGGTAAAAATGCAGATATAAAGCGTATTTTACACATTGAAGGTGAAAAAACATTAGCGGCTATTCCAAAAGGCAATCGTATTGTAACGTTAGAGGTAACAGGGAAAGCACTGGATACTCACCAACTTGCTAAAAATATGGAAAAATGGCAACTCGATGGCCGCGATGTAAGTTTACTTATTGGCGGACCTGAAGGACTTGCTCCAGAGTGTATTGCAGCGTCTGAGCAAAAATGGTCGTTATCTAATCTAACATTGCCGCATCCTTTGGTGCGTATAATTGTTGCAGAGAGCCTTTACCGAGGCTGGAGCTTAAATAACAACCATCCTTATCATCGCGAGTAACCCCTTGCCATGCTAAAACATAGACCCACTATTCGTGACCACTCCGCAGAAGCAAACTTATTTGCTAGGCGAGCATTCGTGGGTTTTGTTTTTGTATTAGGATTAGTCGCAGTATTGCTTTCTAATCTTTATACTATTCAGGTCGAAGATCACCAAGACTACCAAACCCGCTCCAACGATAATCGTATTAAAGTTATTCCTATTGCACCCAACCGTGGTTTAATTTACGACCGTAACGGTGTGCTACTTGCTGAAAACAAACCTGTTTACAACCTTGAGGTCATCCCCGAAGAGGTAGACGACCTTGACGAATCGCTTGATCAAATAAGTAAAATAATTGCGATTACAGAGCAAGACAAACAAGACTTCTTAAAAGATATAAAACACACCCGTCGTTTTAAATCACAAGTATTAAAAGCTCGCTTAGACGAAACAGAAGTGGCGAAATTTTCGGTTAATCAACATAAATTCCCTGGTTTTAGCATTGAGGCACGCCTTGCACGCTACTACCCATTTGGCGACACACTAACGCATGCGCTCGGTTACGTTGCCAAGCTTAATAGAAAAGAGCTAAACCAATTAGAACAAGAAGACCGTGCAACCAATTACCGCGCTACGCACGACATTGGCAAACTCGGCATAGAAAAATATTACGAAGAAACACTGCACGGTAAAGTAGGCTCACAACGGGTAGAAGTTAATAACCGTGGCCGTGTAATACGCACCCTGAGCATGACCCAACCGCAACCTGGTAGCGACCTAGTACTTACTTTAGACGTGGGCTTGCAACAAATAGCACAACATGCGCTTAAAGATATGCGTGGCGCTGTTGTAGTTATGGACGCCAAAGATGGCGGCGTGCTGGCACTTTATTCAAACCCAAGTTACGATCCAAACTTATTTGTACACGGCATTAGCAGCAAAAATTATAAAGCGCTGCTTAACCAAGACCGGCCATTAATAAACCGTACTACGCAAGGTCGTTATNCTCTACGGTAAAGCCCTTAATGGCTGTATTAGCGCTTGAAGAAAATATAGTAAATGAAACAACATCAATGTGGGATCCAGGCTTTTTTGAAATACGAAACGTAGAGCATAAATGGCGTGACTGGAAACGTTGGGGCCATGGTCATGTAGATGTATACAAAGCCATTGAAGAGTCGTGCGATACCTATTTTTACGATGCGGCTTATCGATTAGGCATTACTAAAATAAGCGATTTTATGGCCCGTTTTGGCTACGGTGATTTGTCAGGTATTGATATTCACGAAGAAACTACTGCTATTCTACCTTCAAAAGAATGGAAAGAAGGACGCTTTAAAGAGTCTTGGTGGCCTGGTGATACTATTTCGGTAGGCATTGGCCAAGGTTACTGGACTGCCACACCAATTCAAATTGCAAATGCAACTAACATATTAGTTAATCGTGGTATTAATCATCCCCCTCATTTGGTGCAAGTAATAAAAAAAGATAGCGACATAACGCAAATTAACAACGAAGAAAAACCTCCTGTTATTTTAAAAGATCCGCGCCATTGGCAAGTATCGTTAGATGCAATGCATAATACAGTACAAAAAATATCAGGCACAGCCCACAAAGCATTTAAAGGGACTAACTACGACTCGGCTGGTAAAACCGGTACCGCGCAAGTAGTTAGTATTGCCCAAGGTGAGCGTTACGATGCAGAATCTCTAAAAGAGCGCCAACGCGATAATACAATTTATGTAGGCTTTGCACCTTATAGCGATCCTAAAATTGTGGTTTCTGTTGTATTAGAAAACAACCACGGCGGCATTCAAATAGCTCGCCAACTTATGGATTACTACTTTGCAGCCAACCCTGTTAATCTTGCAAGGAACGAGACACCATGACCGCTTTGCACGATAAACGCTCTATTTGGATGCGTATGCACCTCGACCTACCGCTGCTTATTGCACTACTTATAATGATGGCTGGCAGCATAATGGTTGTTTACAGCGCAAGCGGGCAAGAGTCTTCTATGATGATTAGGCATATGACCCGCATGGGCGGTGCGATTGTTGCTATGATTGTTTTAGCCCAGTTTTCGCCTGCCACGTTAAAGCGGTTAGTGATCCCACTTTATTGTGTTGGGTTATTAATGCTAGTCGGTGTACTTTTATTTGGAGTAAGCTCAAAAGGCGCGCAGCGTTGGCTCAATTTAGGGGTGACACGGTTTCAACCTGCAGAATTAATGAAGTTGGCAGTCCCGATGATGGTGGCTTGGTATATAGGTAGAAATCACTTACCACCTCGCCCGCTACATTTAATTATTGGTTTTATGATTGTAATGCTCCCTACATTATTAATTAAAGAACAACCCGATTTAGGTACCGCTATACTTATTGCAAGCTCAGGTATATTTGTATTATTTTTGTCTGGGTTGAGTTGGCGTTTAATAGGGTTTTTAAGCTCGATTGTAGCGCTTGCTGCATGGCCATTTTGGCACTACGGTATGCACGATTATCAAAAACAACGTGTACTCACCTTTTTAGATCCTGAGAGCGATCCGCTTGGTTCGGGTTATCATATTATTCAATCGAAAATTGCTATTGGATCAGGCGGCATAGAAGGTAAAGGCTGGTTGCTTGGTACACAATCGCAATTAGAGTTTTTGCCAGAGCGCCACACCGACTTTATATTTTCGGTTTTAAGCGAAGAATTTGGCTTATTCGGCGTATGTGTTTTACTTAGCCTGTACTTATTTATTATTGGTCGTGGTTTATACATTGCTGTTAATGCACAAGATGCATTTGGTAAATTGCTCGCAGGCGCACTCACCCTCACCTTTTTTGTATATGTATTCGTAAACATAGGCATGGTATCGGGTTTATTACCTGTTGTAGGCGTACCTTTACCACTGATTAGTTATGGTGGTACATCGATGGTGACGTTAATGGCAGGATTTGGCATTATTATGTCAATCGCGACAGATAAAAGGATGCTTTTAAAATAATGCGACACACGAATCAGTTTATATTTACTACATTATTAATTTTACTTTTAAGTGCTTGTAGTAGTGGGCCAAGTAGCCGTTATAGTATGCGTCATGATGCAGCGCCATTAAGAGCTCCAACTACACTTGAGATGCAAGACGCTATAGTTACCGAAACCACTAAAAGTGCTAGCGCTAGCCGCCCATACACAGTGCTTGGTAAAAGCTATTCGCCCATGCTTGATGAGACGGGTTATAGTGAGGAAGGCATTGCCTCTTGGTATGGTCGTAAATTTCATGGTTATCACACCTCAAATGGTGAAACGTATGATATGTTTGCCATGACCGCAGCGCATAAAACGCTGCCACTACCTAGCTTTGTTAAAGTAACCAATACAGCAAATGGTAAGTCGGTAATCGTACGCGTGAACGACCGTGGCCCATTTCATGACGATAGAATAATTGATCTTTCGTACGCAGCCGCTTATAAGCTTGGCTACTACACCCATGGTACAGCAAAGGTTAAGCTAGAGGCCGTTACGCTTGCGGGCGCAACTGCGCGTCAAACCTATATTCAGGTAGCTGCAGGTAGTACACTTGCTAATATTGAAGCACTTGCCAGCACATTGCGAGAGCAATACAAATTACCAACAAATATTGTGCAAAAAGACGATATTTACAGACTGCATTTAGGGCCAATAAAAGATACCCCTCATGCAAACGAAGTATTAAAAAAATTAAAAGAAAATCAATTTCAAAACGCGTTCTTGCTTTACACTCAGTAAGACTAATACCCAAACCAGCCCAAGATGCTCGCATCTCGGGGTAGTTTGGGTATAAAATGGCGTAACGCGAATCTTTAACTTTAACCATTAATGAGTATGATGAAATCTATTAAACATAAAATCCTCAAAGGTGTATGCGGCCTAGTTTGTACAGCCGCCGTATTCTCAGCCAGCGCCCAAATTATTCCGGCACCACCTCAAGTTAATGCGAAAGGTTATTTTTTAGTCGACTTTACAACTGGTAAAGTTATTGCTGAAGGTGAAGCCGATACACAGCTAGCACCTGCAAGTTTAACTAAAATGATGACCAGTTATGTAATTGGTACTGAAATTAAAGCAGGTAATATTGCCACTACCGATATGGTAACGGTAAGCGAAAAAGCATGGGCTAAAAACTTTCCAGAATCTTCAAAGATGTTTATTGAAGTAGGTAAACAAATTAGTGTTGATGAGCTTAACCACGGTATTATTATTCAATCAGGTAATGATGCATGTGTAGCAATGGCTGAGCATATTGCTGGAAGCGAAAGCGCATTTGCTGATTTAATGAATGCCCATGCTGCTAAATTAGGTATGAGCAACAGTCACTTTATCAACAGCCACGGCCTTGATACTGACGAGCACTTCACAACTCCACGCGATATGGCGACACTTGGTGCTGCTCTTATTCGTGATGTGCCAGATGAATATGCACTTTATAAGCAAAAGTCATTTACTTATAACGGCATTAAGCAATATAACCGTAACTCATTATTATGGGATGAAAGCTTAGATGTTGACGGCATTAAAACAGGGCATACATCAGAAGCTGGTTACAGCCTAGTTACCTCAGCAACTAAAAACGATATGCGTTTAATTGCTGTTGTTATGGGTACCTCAAGCGAACGAGCTCGTAAAGTAGAAAGTAAAAAGCTACTTAACTATGGTTTTCGTTTTTATGAAACAATTACTCCGTACAAAGCAGGCGATAGCTTTGCAGAACAACGTATTTGGATGGGTAACAAAGAGAACGTATCTTTAGGTATTTTAGAAGATACACCAATTACTATCCCACGTGGTCAGCATAAAAACCTTAAAGCTAACTTTGAGCTAGATAATACGCTTGAAGCACCACTTGCTAAAGGTACTAAAGTAGGTACGTTATTCTTACAACTAGAGGGCGAAGATATTGCTCAATACCCACTAGTTACACTTGAAGAAGTGGAAGAAGGCAGCTTCTTTAGCAAAATTTATGATTACTTACGCTTACAGATCATGCAGTAATTTATATCTCCCCTATTAACTAGGTAACTAATTTAAACGTCTCCACTGTGAGGCGTTTTTTTTTGCTTGAAAAATGTTAGAATGCGCCCCATATAAGCAAGACTGCTAATTGCCTATCTGTATTAAGCTTCAAGCTTGCATAGAGTCCACACTTTTGTATGAGGAGTCACCGTCGTGGTTCAACCTGTTAAAGATACTAAATTTGATGAGTACCTAGAGTACCCTTGCCCATTTACATTCAGAATAATGGGTTTAGCTAACGTAAACTTAACTGATCAAATTTTAGCTAAGTTACAACCAATAGCACCTGGCGATTACGCCCCTAAAGTAAAACCAAGCAGCAAAGGTAATTACGAGTCAGTAAGCCTTGTAGCAACAGTTACTAGTGGCAAACACATTGAAGAAATTTACAACGTGATCAGCAATATTGATGACGTACGCCACATGCTTTAATCCATAGTTGAGATTTGTTGTGAACGAAAACACTTTGATCGTACGCCAACTGGGTCGTCAGCGTTATATGCCAATTTGGCAAAAAATGCAGGACTTTACCGACACCCGTGATGAAAATACGCCAGATGAAATTTGGCTTGTAGAGCACGAGAGTGTATTCACCCAAGGTCAGGCTGGTAAGGACGAACACTTACTAGCTCCAGGCGACATTGAGGTGATTAAAGTTGACCGTGGCGGGCAAGTAACTTACCACGGCCTTGGCCAGCAAATGATGTATGTATTATTTAATCTACGTCGTTTAAAGATTGGTGTACGTGAACTGGTTACTTGGCTTGAAGAGTGCATTATTGAATCACTCGCCGAGTATGGTATTGAAGCTTATGCTAAAGCTGATGCACCAGGTGTATACGTTAATGACAGTAAAATTGCATCCCTTGGTTTAAGGGTTCGTCGTGGTTGCTCGTTTCATGGCTTAGCATTAAATGTTAACATGGACCTAAGTCCATTTTTACGCATTAACCCATGTGGTTATGCGGGCATGAATATGGTGCAAACTAAAGAATTAGATGGTCCTCAAAACCTAGAAAGTGCGGGTGAAGGATTGGTGAAACACATGATCAAGAAGCTTAATGCAACACAGGTTAAGCATACTGAAGGGTTTGAAAACGAATGAATAAACCAGTCAAAATGGAACCAGGTGTAAAACTACGCGACGCAGAAAAAATGGCGTTGATCCCAGTAAAAGTTTTACCTACAGAAAAAACTGAAATGTTGCGTAAGCCAGAATGGTTAAAAATTCGCTTACCTAAATCAACCGATCGTATTGACGGTATTAAAAAAGCGCTACGTAAGCATGGCTTACACTCGGTATGTGAAGAAGCTTCGTGCCCTAACCTATCTGAATGTTTTAACCACGGTACAGCTACCTTTATGATTTTAGGTGCTATTTGTACTCGTCGTTGCCCATTTTGTGATGTTGCTCACGGTCGCCCATTAAAACCTGATGCCACTGAACCTGAAAAGCTAGCACTTACTATTAAAGATATGAAGCTAAGCTACGTTGTAATCACTTCAGTTGACCGTGATGATTTACGTGATGGTGGTGCACAGCATTTTGCCGATTGTATTCGCGAGATTCGTAAACATAATCCAACTATTACTATCGAAATCTTAGTACCTGATTTTCGTGGCCGAATGGACCGCGCACTAGAGATACTAATCGAGACGCCACCAGATGTGTTTAACCACAATCTTGAAACTGCGCCACGTTTATACAAACTAGCTCGTCCAGGTGCTGACTATAAATGGTCTTTAGAATTACTTCGTCGCTTTAAAGAAGCTCACCCAGAAGTAAAAACTAAATCAGGCTTAATGGTTGGTTTAGGTGAAGAAATTAGCGAAATTGAAGAAGTACTTCGCGATTTACGTGCTCACAACGTTGACATGCTAACTGTAGGCCAGTACCTACAACCTTCTAAGCATCACTTACCGGTTAAGCGCTACGTGCCACCAGTAGAGTTTGACGGCTTAAAAGCGTATGCAGACGAAATTGGCTTTACTCACGCGGCTTCTGGCCCGTTTGTACGTTCAAGCTACCATGCTGATCAACAAGCAGCGGGTAAAGAAGTGAAATAATCACTTTTATCAAAAAATTAAAAAAGCCGTTAATGATGCATAATTATTAACGGCTTTTTCATGCTAATTGATAAAATAGCTTACTGCGCTATCTTACCTTTTGTAATAGAAAAATCAGCAAACCTAACACGTTCTTCATCAGCGCGAAGGCTGTCGGTTTCAACAATTGAGCGGTATATTCCCCACTTAGGACGAGCAAAATCAGCATCACTAAAGCCGCGCCACATATCTATGTTTTGCTCGCTTATATTAAATATCTCTGCATTATCGCTTAAGCGCGTTAACGTCATATCAAACTTACCGTTTTCACTAAATGTAGCTTGTACAAATACCTTGACCCATTCATCTGTAATGAGTGACCAGTCGGTTTCAATGAGGTTTTTATCAAGCCCTGTGCTGTTACCGTTTTCATCAAAGCCTGCACTATATCGCACTTGCAGTTGATTGCCTGTACTGTTTTTTTGTGCACCCGAGAGCGTAATAACAGGCTGGTCGTCATTACCATTAGTATTATCGTTGCTGTCATTTCGGGCTTTTATTTGAAAAAAATGGCTAAACTTACTCGTAAGCTCAAGCTCGCTGCTTACTTTAAATTTCCAGCTATATTGAAATGTCTCACCCTCAAACGCCAGTGTTTCTTGTGGTGATTTATCGTAGGTTTTTATTTCGTTACGTTGTCTATCACTTGCGCCTTTGTCTTTATCTTGGTCATCATCTCGGTGAGCTAAAAAGACAAAATGGTTACCAATTATCGTATCGGTATCTTCAATAATATGGACAACACTTTGATGATTGCCAGCATATAAGTCTGGAGATTCAATTGACCCTTCGCCGAAGGCATTTTCAATAAGCGTGTATGCGTCAAGCCCCGAATTAACGCCATCTGATCGCAATAAAACGTGTGATATTTTCTCAAAGCCATCAGCTTGAGCTATTGGTGCACCTACAATTGTTATGATAATTTGTGCGCTGGTACTATCTACAGAGTTTACTGTTATTGTATCTTGTAGTGTTTCACCTTCACTTAAAGATGTTATTGAAGCGTTTAAATCGTCAAGTGTGTATGACCAATCTCCACCAGCATTTAAGCTAAAAAAACCATAGCTTGTAGCGCTATTTTCTTGTGCTACAAAAGCAGCTTCACCTGATTGTTGATCCGTAATAGTTAACGAGCCTGTTATTGCATCATTACTATCGCTAATAACTTCACCTAGAGTGTTACCACCAATTGTTGCAGGAGTTTGTGAAGAAATCGCTTCATTATTTTGCACCGTAGGATCAGAGCCTGAGCTGCCACAACCAGTAACTAAACAAGATAGAAGTATAGCTGTAACTGTATTACAGGGTTTAAGGGTATATTTAGACATGAGTAGTTCTGCGGTTAATAGTAAGTTAATTAAATATGAACTTACCAATTTATTGTACAAATAACCACAACTCAATTACCAATTTACTGATATTTTAAATTTAATTATAAAATCTATTATTTTCATAGTGATACAAAAAATTATTTCTATAGAGTGTTTATTTATATTTGTTTTAAAATAAAATTAGGTTAAACCTGAGTTACTTGAGATAATTAATACTGACATAATTATTTAGGTTCATTATGAAACTATTAGTTCGTAACTTGTCTCGTGCTACCACTGAGCATGAGCTTCGTACTTTATTTGCAGAGCACGGTAAAGTGACTACTTGTAACTTGGTACTTGATAAAGAAACTGGCCAATCTAAAGGTTTTGCCTTTGTAGAAATGCCAAACGACATAGAAAGTAAAAGCGCAATTACTGCACTTAACCAATCTACTGTTGATAAAAGTAAGATCCGCGTAAAACTTGCAGACGCATAAAGCTAACTGCAACCTATGCAAAAAAAACCAGCTAATGCTGGTTTTTTGCTTTTAGTGCCAAGTATTGTATTTAAGCTTTATATTTAGCTAAAAAAACTAAGCGGTTATTAAATCGCTTTTTTTATACTTATAGTGCCCAGTATTATAAAAGAAGCAGACAGCACAAAAAATGTCTCCTGCTCAGCTAATATTGCAGCAGCAAAAAATGCAATGCCACTAGCTATAAATACCCACTTTTTTACATTGGCCCATTATGTGCTCCTTTAGATTGTTCGTTATTTATACGCCTTATAATATCAATCTGCAATTGAATGAAAAGTTCTCTATAAAAATTCGACATCGCTGCGGTGCTTCCTTTATATTGAAAGCCTAATTAAATAACAATATGAAGACTATGGCATCTACTCTTTTAAAAAGCGCTAGCCTAAGCTTGCTAGTTGCACTCTTTGGCTGCTCAGAGCCTGCAAGCGAACAAACTCCATTAGAAAATACAGCAGGTGTAAGCCTTAGCAATATTAAACAGCATATTAAAACGCTAGCCTCTGATGACTTTGAAGGCCGAGGCCCGCTTACTCATGGTGAAGTAAAAACCGTAGGCTACTTAAGCGAGCAATATAAAGCGTTGGGTTTAACCGGTGCTTATAAAGGTAAATACTTACAGCCTGTAAAAATGGCAATGGTGACAGCTAATCAGGATATGCAGTTAAAGGTAGGTGATTTAAGCTTTGAATCAGGTAAAGACTTTACCGCACGTACCGAGCAACTTCAGCCATTAATTGATGTACGCAATTCTGACGTTATATTTGTTGGCTATGGTATTAATGCACCAGAATATAACTGGAATGACTATAAAAATATTGATGTAACTGGTAAAACTGTGGTTGTGCTAGTTAACGATCCAGGCTTTGCTACTCAAAACGACGCCCTTTTTACTGGTAATGCAATGACCTACTACGGTCGTTGGACTTATAAATATGAAGAAGCCGCTCGCCAAGGTGCAAAGGCTGTATTTATTGTTCATGAAACCGCGCCTGCGGCATATCCTTGGGGCGTAGTTGAAAGTTCAAACACCGGCACTAAATACACGTTAATGGATAACAATTTAAACGCGTCTAAATTACCGGTTATGGGCTGGCTAACACTTGATGCGACCGAGCAAATGTTTAACGCCGCAAAGCTTAACTATCAAGATTTAAAACAAGCAGCATTAAATAATGACTTTAAAGCGACGCCACTTAACTTAAAAGCAAACCTTGCCTTTAAAAACGAAGTATCACATGCCAAATCGCATAACGTAGTTGCACAAATTACAGGTAGCGAATCACCTGACGAATACGTTGTTATTAGCGCTCACTGGGACCACTTTGGTACTAAACAAACTGATACTGGCCCTAAGATTTATAATGGCGCAGTAGATAACGCTTCAGGCACTGCAGCCACGCTTGAAATAGCACGTATAATGAGCGAAATGAACAAGCAAAAACCATTTAAACGCTCAATTATTTTTGCTAACTTTACAGCAGAAGAAACAGGGTTAATTGGTTCTGAAGAATTTGCATCAGGTGCGGTTGTACCTACAAAACAAATGGTCGGTTTATTAAATATTGATGGCATGAACGTGCTTGATGGCACTGACTACATTTTACAATACGGTAAAGATTTATCGACAATGGAAAACTATTTAGCAAAGGCTGCAAAATCACAAGGCCGTGTTGTTAAAATGGATCCTCGCCCGCAAAATGGTTTGTTTTTTAGATCAGATCATTTCTCGCTTTCTAAGCAAGGCGTGCCTAGTTTATTATTTATGAGTCTGGGTGATACCGATCCTGAGTACATTGCGCTTAAATACCATAAAGAAGCAGACGACTACTCAGCTGGTTGGTCGTTAGGTGGTGTTAAGCAAGATATAGATCTTATTGTTGATATAGCCACACAGCTTGCAAATAATGGCGATTGGCCAAAGTGGACGAGCGAGTCTGACTTTAAAGCCAAACGCGCGCAAGATAAGCAATAAATAGCTATTAAATAGTTATGTAATATAAAAATCCTCCTACTTGGAGGATTTTTGTTTTAAACGAGCGCGCATTAATAGCGTTTCGGCCTTTGCCCCTAAATAAACATAAATAGCCAGTGCAATTAAAAGCCCTACCACTGCCAGCATCATCGCTATGGCAGGCATTAAATATTCCGATTGCCCCAACGCCGCTTTAAACATAGTTAACAGCGCCTCAATTGATATAGCAATCAACACAGTAGAGATAAACCGTGTAATAGTGCGCCGCGTAGACGAGTGCCTAAAAATATCCTTATGCATCAGGATTTCTTCTTCGAGTATTGTTTTACCTAAATCGAATACTGCTAATGCTAGGGTGATGTAAATAATGATGCTAAAGGGTTCAAGTGGGTCTGATGAGGTATCTACATGAGTTAATAGAGCGTATATATCACTAAAAACGATATTTAGTAAAAATAATACTAAGCAAAATAAGCACGCCACAATAATACCGTAACCCGCCTTGAAGTAAGGCGACATATTAGCGCGCGCAGTATCACCCATTACAAACTCAATAAGCTGCGTTAAGCTCACATCAACAACCAAGTAATGTTGATTATTAATTGGTTTTTTTAGCTCTTTAATCGCCGATATACATAAATGGTTAGTCGCTATAGAAATATAGGGATCAGTAAAGCACACTTTATCACTTGCTTTAGCGTTCAAAAAATAGGGTCGCTCACTTAAATCTTGTTGATTACCACTTTCACCTAATTTTTTGCTGTATGCGCGTTTAAAGCAGACGTTATTACCCTGCTGCAAACCTTCTGCATTTAAACAATATTGTAATTCTAAAAATGGGTACTGCTTAATCAGATAGCGAGTATCACGTTCTTTAGTTAATCCGTCCTCAATACTCATTAAAATAGATTCAAGTAAACTGTGTATTACATGCTCATATTCGTGGTAGCGCTCAACACTACTGATATAACTCATTCGCGCCATTTTAAATACTCATTAACCTAAGTTATAAATAGATTTGCAAGTTTAAAACCAACAATAAAATAACTTAACAATCAGTAACTTGACACTATTCAAACTCAAGTTTTGCACTACTTTGGTGACTAAATAGTAATATATTAAATTAAATGCACAAAAAAGCAGCTAAGTATTAATTACTTAGCTGCTTTGTGAGTATGACTGGTAAGGTTCTACATAGAGCTTATTACTGAACCTTCGAAAACTCTTCTTTAGATAACTCGCCATTTCCATCTGTATCTAATTGATCAAAAAGCTGTACTAGTTGCGAATTTACTTGGGCTTCTGTTTTGCTAATTACCCCGTCGCCATCTGTATCAAAAGAATCAAAATCTACCGCAGCAAACGCCGCTGAAGAAGAAGCTAGGGCTACAAGAGCTAGAGTTTTATGTAATGTTTTCATAATCGTTTCCTTAGGCTTTGGGCCTGATTAGGGGTAAGAAGTCCTTTTCAAAGATCCTTTAGGAGTAAAGTGTCTATAAATTAATATTCAAAAAAATCATTTTCTGTCGGACCACCGCTACTTTGAACATTCAGCTCGTCAAATTGCTCTATCACTTGCGCCGATTCTTCAGAGCGACTAATTGAAGCGTTGTCGTCTGCATCGCGTGTTTCAAAGTCTGTGCTTGCAAATACTACTGACGAAGAAACAATAGCCATAAGTACAAATGTTGATTGTAGCTTTTTCATAATTTAATCCTTCAAAAGTATGCGGTGTCCTAAATAAATTTGCTCTATAGTGCTCTCTAGTCACTTCCTGGTTATTCTTTTTAGTAGGCTCCCTTGCCTACTTAGGTTGTCTTTGGCAACTCAGAATTTAGATAACATCACAGAGCATTAACTGCTTAAGGCTTTAATTTTAGGCCTTAGAAAACTCATCTTCAGATAGCTCACCATCTTGGTTAGTATCGAGTTCTTCAAACTTGCTTAAAAGCTCAGCATCTACTGAGGCTTCGGCTTGGCTGATTGCGCCATTACCATCTACGTCTAGCGTATCAAAATCTGTTGCTGCAAAAGCCGCTGATGAAGAAGCTAGCGCCATTAGTACTAATGTTGATTGAAATGTTTTCATAATAGTATTCCTTCATTGGGTTGTTGCGATTAAGGCCTTTGGCTTTCATCACGTTTTGCTTAATACACTCTAGGTATTACAACTTCGGTGCCACTTTTTATTTATTATTTAAAAACAATGAGTTAAATGATATAAAGCGAGAAAAGCTTAATTTGGGGAGGTGTTATTGTTGCTATTTAGCAACAGCCGTTTAACTAAAAATAATAAACCATTATAAATCAATTGGTTAAGTTTAATTAAAAAGACACACTTTTGCTAAAAAGCCAATAAGGGGGCGTTTAGGTTAGCCTTCAAAATAAACTGAATATGAACATGGAAATTACATAGGATTTATTTGCGGCTATTAAATAATTAATTTATTTACAATCAGTAAGTTATATTGTTTTTGAAATTTATTATAAAAATTTTGGAAAGATATTTTGAAATTAACTGTTTTGTTGCCAAATGGCGAATTTATCTAGGAAGGTTTCAATGCTAAAGCTAAGTTGTAGCATTCAACTCATAGTTTAATGCGCTGTAAAATGTAGGTTTGCTTAAATTAAGCAAACCTACATCGCGTGCCAGCTATTGGAGTGAGGTAAATTATGTAGATTTAAACTACTTCCACCCTTGCAGCCACTTTTGGTTATCCTTTAAATCTCGCCAACTAATTGGATATTGATTTTTTGACATAACAGCCTCAGTAATACATTCAATTACATTGCCGTCTTCATCAAATTCCACCTCAACAATAATGAAGTGTTTTTCTTTATTTATAGCAGGTGATGCGGTCCATTTACTATTCAATAATTTTTTAGGGTTTAGTTTATTCATTTAATGTAACCACTCCTACTCATAGCTTATATAAGGCAACTATACGACCCCAACACCTACTTAGTTCAGACTACTCTGCAACTAGCTTGCCTTTGTACATTTGCATTTGGCAATGAAAGTCATACTCACCGGCTTCAAGCGCAGGTAGTTTAACCGTATTGCCATCACCCATTGCCAGCGTTTTACTTATATCAAGCTGTGGAAATACCACTGTTTCGGCGCACGGCGCGCTGTCTTTTCTATCAAAGGTAAGTACAACCTCTTTGTTGGCTGCCACTTTAATGTGTCTTGGCTTATAAACACCGTTATCAACGACTATCGTTACTTTGTTGTCATCACTTTGTGTTTGCTCTGGTTTGTATAGCCAAAACCAATAAATAATTGCAGCTATTAACAGTGCACCACCTATATTAATCATCAACATAATGTACTCCTTAGCTTAAATTACGATTTATTTGGTTTGAAAAAACGTAAGCGATTAGCGTTACTTACCACTGTAAGCGATGAAAGTGCCATAGCTGCACCTGCAACAACAGGGTTAAGTAGGATGCCAAAAAATGGATACAACACGCCGGCTGCAATCNCCCGCCACGTTATAAATAAAGGCACCAAATAGGTTTTGTTTAATATTTGAAATAGTTGCATTACTCACTGCAATTGCATCAGCAAGGCCATGTAACGAACCACGCATTAAGGTAATGTCTGCACTTTCTATTGCAACATCGGTACCTGTACCAATTGCAAATCCTACGTCGGCTTGTGCAAGTGCGGGAGCATCGTTAATACCATCACCTGTCATACCCACTATTTCACCATTTGCTTGGCGTTTTGTTACTTCGTTTACTTTATCATCGGGCATTACTTCTGCAATAAAGTCATCAATACCAACTTGTTTAGCAACGGCTTGTGCAGTGGCTTTGTTGTCACCTGTTAGCATGACTAGGTGGGTACCTTTATCTTGCAGGCGTTTAATAGCTTCAACTGAATCCTCTTTAATTGGATCGGCTACTGCAATAGTAGCGTGGAGCTTATTATTACTTGCAAAATACATGGGCGTTTTAGCATCACTGGCAAGTGTTTGAGCTTGCTCGATTGCATCATCAACGGCCACGTTGTATTTATCCATTAGCGCTTTATTGCCAAACAACAATGTTTGCCCGTCAACACTGCCAGTGACACCTTTACCTGTAATTGCATTAAAGTCGGCTACTTTACTTAAAGCTAAGCCCTGCTTTTTAGCGTGTGCCGTAATTGCTTGGGCTAGTGGATGCTCTGAGCTACTTTCAAGGCTTGCAACAAGTTGCATTACTGTATTTTCATCACTGTTATTAAAGGTAACTACATCGGTAACTTGCGGTGTGCCTTGAGTAATAGTGCCTGTTTTATCTAAAATCATGGTGGTGATTTTAGATGTTGTTTGCAGCGACTCACCATTTCGAATTAATATTCCTGACTCTGCAGCTTTACCAATACCCACCATAACCGACATAGGGGTTGCGAGTCCTAGCGCACAAGGACAAGCAATAATAAGTACAGTGGTAACCGCAACAACGGCATAAGCAATTGATGGCTCAGGTCCAAAGTTTAACCATGCAAGGCCTGCAAGCACCGCAATAATCATGACTGTTGGTACAAATATTCCTGATATAACATCAGCTAAGCGCCCTATTGATGGCTTTGAGTTTTGTGCACGCTTTACCATATTGATAATATTGGCAAGTGTGGTTTCGCTACCAATGTGCGTGGCTTTAAATAATAAAGTGCCACTTTTATTAATACTTCCGGCAACGACTTTATCGCCCGTTTTTTTGCGGACGGCCATTGGCTCACCAGTAAGCATTGACTCATCAACCGTACTGCTGCCTTCAATAACATCGCCATCCACAGGGATTTTTTCACCCGGGCGTACGCGTACTTCATCATTTTTTACAACATCACTAATGTCGATGTCTTGCTCTTGACCATCACGAATTACGCGTGCAGTTTTTGGTTGCAGGCCAATTAAGCGTTTAATTGCTTGTGAGGTGCGCCCACGTGCTTTTACTTCAAAAGCGAGCCCTAAACTAATTAAACCGATGATCATCGATGATGCTTCAAAATATACGTGTCTTGCGACTTGTGGTAATAAGTTTGGTGCTATTACCACAAACATTGAATACAACCACGCAGTACCTGTACCAAGCGCTATTAATGTATCCATATTGGCAGCATGG
>NZ_AUTI01000395.1:0-28102 GCF_000497995.1 Pseudoalteromonas sp. TB25 | reverse complement strand
TAAAAAAGTAGTAGCGAGTGCTGCCGGTACGTTAAAAGATGTCACGATGGAACTTGGTGGTAAATCTCCACTATTAGTATTTGATGATGCCAACATAGAGCAAGCGGTTAGCGCTGCTATGTTAGGTAACTTTTATACGCAAGGCGAAATTTGTACTAACTGTACACGTATTTACGTTCATAAAAATGTATATCAGCAGTTTATTGATGAACTTAAAGCGCGCACTGAGAAAAACATTATTGCTGGCGACCCACAAGATTTAAATACTAACTTTGGCGCACTTATCTCTAAAAAGCACCAAGAACTAGTAATGAGCTACGTTAATAAAGGCATCGAAGAAGGTGCAACGCTATTAACTGGTGGTACAACGCTTTCACCTGAATCTGCACCTAATGGCTATTTTGTAGCACCGACTGTGTTCATTGATTGCAACGACGATATGACAATCGTTAAAGAAGAAATATTTGGCCCTGTAATGAGCGTGCTTGTTTTTGACGACGAAGACGATGTTATTGCACGCGCTAACGCAACCCACCTAGGCTTGGCCGCAGGCGTATTTACTAGCGATATTAAACGTGCGCACCGCGTTATTCACAAGTTACAAGCTGGTATTTGTTGGATTAATGCATACGGTAACTCACCTGCTGAAATGCCAGTTGGCGGTTATAAGCAATCGGGTATTGGCCGTGAAAATGGTATACAAACTCTTGATCAATACACGCAAACTAAGTCTATTTATGTTGGTATGGCCGACATAGAAAGCCCATTTTAAGGCGCCCTACTATGAGTAATCATTACGACTATATTATTGTTGGCGCGGGCTCGGCGGGTTGTGTTTTAGCAAACCGTTTATCTGAAGATTCAAGTAACCGCGTGTTACTACTTGAAACTGGCGGTAGTGATAAAAGTATTTTTATAAAAATGCCAACCGCGTTATCTATTCCTATGAATAGTGACAAATATGCATGGCAGTTTCATACGCAGCCTGAGCCTCATTTAGATAACCGTGAGATGCATTGTCCTCGAGGCAAAGTATTAGGCGGCTCGTCATCTATCAACGGCATGGTATACGTACGTGGCCATGCAAAAGATTTTGACGAATGGCAGCAACACGGTGCAAACGGCTGGGATTACCAATCGTGTTTACCGTATTTTCAAAAAGCAGAAAGCTTTTATCTTGGTGAAAATACTTACCGTGGTGGCAAAGGCCCGCTTGGCGTTAATAACGGCAACGAAATGAAAAACCCGCTTTACCGCACCTTTATCAAAGCAGGTGTACAAGCCGGTTACGCGTCTACAGATGATTATAATGCATCGCAGCAAGAGGGTTTTGGCCCAATGCACATGACTGTAAAAGACGGCGTGCGCAGCTCTGCTTCGCGTGAGTATTTAGACCCTGTTAAATCGCGTAGTAATTTAACAATTATTACAGGTGCACTAGCACAGCGCGTGATTTTAGATGGTAAAAAAGCCACAGGCATTGAATACAAAGTAAATGGCGACGTTAAAACAGCACATGCTGCAAAAGACGTAATATTAAGTGCAGGCCCAATCGGCTCTCCACATATTTTACAACTCTCTGGTATTGGTGATACTCAAGCGCTTGAAAAAGCAGGCGTTGAAGTACAGCATCATCTACCTGGTGTTGGTCAAAACTTACAAGATCATCTTGAGTTTTACTTTCAATACAAGTGTAAGCAACCTATCACGCTTAACGGCAAACTAGGCATTGTTTCAAAAGGGTTGATTGGTGCGCGCTGGTTATTAACGCGTTCGGGTTTAGGTGCAACGAATCATTTTGAATCGTGTGCGTTTATTCGCTCAAAACCAGGTGTTGAATGGCCAGATATTCAATATCACTTTTTACCAGCGGCTATGCGTTACGATGGTAGAAGTGCATTTGCAGGTCATGGTTTTCAGGTACATGTGGGTCATAACAAACCAAAAAGTCGCGGTAGTGTCACTATTGCTTCTGCGAACCCTGAGCAACCACCAACCATTTTATTTAATTACCTTGAACACCAAGACGATATTGAAGGCTTTAGAGCGTGCGTTCGCTTAACACGCGACATAATCGAACAAAGTGCCTTTGATGAATACCGCGATGAAGAAATTCAACCAGGTAAACATATTCAAACAGATGAAGAAATAGATGCCTTTGTACGCCAAGCCGTAGAAAGTGCCTACCACCCTTCTTGCTCATGCAAAATGGGTGAAGATGATATGGCCGTTGTTAATTCAAATACGCAAGTACATGGTATTGAAGGACTACGTGTTGTTGACTCATCTATATTCCCAACAGTTCCTAACGGAAACTTGAATGCGCCTACTATTATGGTTGCCGAAAAAGCAGCTGACATAATTTTAGGTAAAGAACCATTACAGAAATCGGATGTGAATGTTGCCATAACAACAAACTGGCAAGAAACACAACGTAGCTCGGAGATCTAATTTTAGCCACATGCTCACTCAGGTTTAGCCTCGTCGGGCTAAACCGTTGCGTGCCTTGCAGTGGCACACGATGTAAATAGGTTACGTTGTGTTAATGCGAGAATAAAACAATAAAATACGGAGTGCTTATGAATTATTTTTATTCATTATTGGAGGGTAACAATGACTATTTGGCTTAATGCAGGCATCATTTTTACCTTACTTGCTATTATCACTATTTTAATTAAATGGGGTAATGTTCGCGTAGTAGGTGTAACACCAGTTAGAACCTTTACGTTTATAGCAATACTATTTACTTCTGGCCTTGATGTTGGCCTAATTATGTTTCCTTTAACTGAGTTTGCAGGTTATGCAGACATAAAAGCAAGCCCAGAATACGCGTTTGCAAATCCACTGGCTATTGAGTTTGGCTACTGGGGATTTTTGATCTGGGGATTTTACTTTCTTACGTGCTTTTATTTCTGTGTAATAGAACCTAAAGTGAAATTTTTCGAAATTCCTTGGGTTAAATTTATCAATAACGTTGTAATTATTGGTACATGTGCATTTACCGCTTATTTACTGCTTACAAACCTACCATGGTATTTACCCGTATTAGGCGATGGAACAAGTATAGTTTCTGAGTTTTATTTAATTGTATTCGCAGCTATTTGTTTTGCTGTGTACTCAAGTACTGACATTAAATATGTACGTATTTTAAGTATCTCTACTACGTGGTTATTCTTTGCCTTAATCGCCTTTATGTGGGCTGGCGCATTTGTAATAGGTGATAGTCAAATGTCAGCATTTACAGATAACTTAGGTTCTATTGGTACTTACTTTGCAAACATTAATGAATTTGTTTTACCGCTTAATGATTACCATGAGTTTTACTTATTCTGGTGGTTTGCGTGGAGCATAATGATTGGTCAATTTACATCACGCTTTGTTGGTGGACTTAAAACATACCAAGTATTAGCTGCAATGTTGATTTTCCCTTCTATTCCTATTGCGATTTGGTTTAGCGTACTTTATCACTACCATGAAGCGGGCATCCCAACTCAAGGTATTAAAAACTTCGCTATGGTATTTGTAGGTATTGTATTTGTAATTAACTCACTTGATTCGTTAGTGCGTTTATATACAGATAACCTAAACTTTACCGTAAAGCGTTTTGGCAAAATGAAATACATAATCGGAAATGTTGTTGCTCTATCATTACTTACACTATTGTTTAAATTAGAATTTTTACAAATTCAGTGGGTAGGCGCATTAGTTATTGGCTTGTTCTTTATCTGTGCAGCTTTTATTGGTTACAGTAAATTTAAAACAGTAACGAATATAGATAGCTCACCAAAAGCAAACTCAATTGATTACACAAAAATAGACACAGTACACTAGAGATTAATAATGAATAACAAACTAAAACAACTTGTAGTAGCACTACCATTTGCACTTTTATCAACAACTGCAGCAGCTGATTGGTCAACAACAATCACTGCGGCGTCTGACTACACTTTTAATGGTGTAACACAGACCGATAGCGACCCTGCAATTCAAGGCAGCTTAGATTATGCCTTTGATAG
This sequence comes from Pseudoalteromonas sp. TB25, assembly GCF_000497995.1. Taxonomy (NCBI): domain Bacteria; kingdom Pseudomonadati; phylum Pseudomonadota; class Gammaproteobacteria; order Alteromonadales; family Pseudoalteromonadaceae; genus Pseudoalteromonas; species Pseudoalteromonas sp. TB25. The sequence goes on along the minus strand of NZ_AUTI01000395.1, from coordinate 24,086 downwards.
TGGTGTTTACGCTGGTGTTTGGGCTTCAAACGTAGATTTTGGTGACGACACTGATTTTGAGCTTGATGCTTACTTAGGTAAATATGTACAACTTGATGAGCAATTTAGCGTTGATTACGGTATTGCTTATTACACTTATCAAGGTAATAACAGTGACGGTAACTACGCTGAAGCTTACACTAAGTTTGGTTATGCAAGTGAATACGGCCAAACTGAGCTTAACTTTTGGTATAGCTGGGATTACTTTGGAACAGGTGCGGGTCATGTAATTTCAATGGTTGCTCACACTTATGAACTAGCTCCAAATCACGCACTACGTGCAAGTTTTGATATTTCAAACTCACTTGATGGTGAAAAGTGGGCTTGGGATACAAACCAGAAAAAATCGTACAAGCACTACCGCCTAGCTTATCAAACAAGCTACGAAGGTTTTGGTATTGAAGTGGCTGCTGAAAACACTAGCTTAGATTACGATTATGCTGATGAGCGTATTGTACTTGCTGTTTCACGCACATTTGATCTTTAATACAATAATTACTGATTAAACAAAAAATGCCACTCTATTTAGAGTGGCATTTTTATTTGTAAAATAACTAACTAACTAACTAACTAACTAACTAACAATATCCCACGCACTTGTACCCGATGCAGAAAGATTACTGGTGTTATTACGTAATACTTTATTGCCTACATTAGCTGATGACTCAGGTCGGCTTACTAAATACCCCTGAACAGAGCTCACCCCCATTTTTTTAACAAGCTCAAACTGCCCTATTTCTTCAACGCCTTCAGCTACAATTTTAAGGCCCAGCTTCTGTCCAAGTTCACTAATTGTATTTAATATATCGTTATACTTTTGGCTTTTATTAGCTTGTGCTATAAACGAGCGATCAATTTTAATAACATCAATTGGTAAATCCGCTAATGTACTTAACGAGCTAAAACCTGTACCAAAGTCATCAATTGCAATAGTGATGCCTTCTTCTCTTAATCTACTTAGCTCTTTAATTATTTTAGGGCTGGCTTGGATAAATGTTGATTCGGTAATTTCAAGCATTAAAGACGTCGCCGGTAAGCCGGTTTTTTTTAGCTTCTTCATTATCCAATCATAAATATCACGGTGCTTTAACTGAATGCCCGAAACGTTAACTGATATTTTTACTTTGCGCATACCTGCATTATGCCATGCGGCCATTTGCCGACACGATTCAAGCATAATCCAATCGCCAAGCTCTAATATTAAATTAGACTCTTCTGCTATTGGAATAAATTCTGAAGGTGGGATCATACCCTCAACTGGGTGGTCCCAGCGTGCAAGCGCTTCAAAATAATCAATCATACAATCTTCAACATGCACAATTGGCTGAAAAGATAAGTAAAAATCTTTACACGCGAGCGCTAAACGCAATTCTTCGAGTAAATAATGGTAACGGCGCATTTTGTTACCCATTTCTGGCGAGTAAACTTTAAATATTCCCTTACCATCACTTTTAGCCCTATACATAGCTACATCGGCTAATTGTAAAAGCGCTTGAGGCGTTGATGCACTTTCTGGGTAAGCCGCAATACCAATGCTGGCACTAATTTTTACTATTTTATTACCAAGCACAAAGTCTTTTTCAAGCTCACTTAGCACATGCTTCGCAATTTCAACAACTCTGTCGCTATCATCGAGTAGTTCTATAAATATGGAGAATTCGTCCCCTCCTAACCTTGATAAATTTTGCTCTAATTGGTTAGCGCTATTAATATTACTTAACTTATGGTGACGTAAAACATTTGCAAGTCGACTGGCCACTTGAACTAATATCTCATCACCAAAACTGTGGCCAAACGAGTCATTTACTTGTTTAAAGCCATCCAAGTCGATAAATAGAAGCGCACATTTGAGATCTTCCTGATTAGCATGATTTATTTGTCTGTCTATGTGCTCAATATATGCATGGCGGTCAATTAACTGCGTCAGTTTGTCTTGACAAATACTTGTTTGAGTTTGTTTTACATAATTAACTACATGTGAATTTAAGCTATTTATAGATTGGCTTAAGCTGCTTACACCCATAGGATTCTCTGCCGGTTTAACTTGTAAATTAAATGCCGTAAGTAAACTATTGGCTTGGCGGTTGAGCTCCGCTATTTGATTTTTATAATGACGTTTTCTACGTTCTCTACGTAAGTAGATACCTGAGCCAAATATCAATATACATAAAAATAAAAAGTTCATGGGTGATGCGAGCGTCATCATGATTAACTTATTAGAATCAGCTGCTACAAATTGGGTATCAGTGGTTTTGATAAGTAAAAAATCAGCTGTTGGCTGCTCAATTATATAATGGCCATTTAAAATGGGATTATACCAAGGAGCCATATCAAGGGAGGTATTCGTGATCTCGAAACTTCGTATATCAATATTAGTCTGAAATAGATTTATACGGTTGATCTGATTAGTTAACTCTATGTTTATGCAGAAACAAAATAGAACTATGATTAAGAAAATAAAACCGAGCGGCTTAAGTTTATTCATAAAAAAAATCCATCTACTTTGCTTCTCCTATCAAACCTATTACCAAAAACGGATTATATCGCTTGCATTTAGTACTACACAAGCATTGATATAATCCTAAGCCATTAGAATAACAAAAAATTATAACTATAATGGATTAACTAACTATATCTACATATAGTATAGGTGGGATTAATAAAAATAAACAAAAACGTTTTAATTGTTTAAAATTTAATACATTCGGTATATAAGCTTTGTCGTTTTTTTTGCCGCATTAATCTATGCCTCACCACTACAGCTTTAAGTACTTATATTTACTCAACCTTTATCGCATTTGCTCCGCTGTCGTACATCATTTAAAAATTATTCTTGCGCATGATGCATTGCTACTCAAACTAGTTAAAAATCATCGCTAGTACTGTTATTATTAAAATTTAAAGCTGCCATGCATAGCTAACTTTTGTAAATAAGGTACGCTGATCTCGCTCAATACTTTTAAGTGAATCGTCTTGGTAACCTCTATCTGAGTAACCCAAATAAAACAGTGTTTGCGCATTAATTTTATATGAGTAAACAAGCTGACTACCATAGTCTTTGTTAATTTGGCTAACTTGATAAAAGTAGGCATTTTCGTCTCTATCAATATCTTCAAATTGCAAAATAAGCTTAAGGATTGAACGCATACTAAATTTATAATGAAGCCTAAAATCAACTAAGTTAGCTGTAAATACACGCTCCCCTTGTGGGTTATCTAATTGGCTGTAGTTATGTTTTACATCGAGCTGCCAATGGTCGTTAATGTCCCACACCATTTGGGTTTGGGTGTCAAACGCGTCGCCTAATTGCTCATTTGCATAATCAATGCGGCTAGCGTATTCAACATATAATGATAACTTTAAATCTTTAGTGGGTTTAAAGCCCGTATAAATGTAACCAATATTTTGATTATAAAAATTGTCATTATAATTTTCATAACGGTGTACTAAACCAATTTCAAAAATAGATTGTTTTTGGCCTTTAAAACTCAAAAAGCCTTCGTATTCTTCTTCAAGTAAGTCTCCATTTTGCGCCCACGTTTTATCCCAGTCAGCTTCGTATGACCATGAGGTAAGTAAATCAGACTCATCTCTGTACCATGTTTGTCCGCCACCAAAGCCTACTTTTTCATAATCGACTTTAGCTTGATAACCTAAATCAGTGCGGTAGTCCTGCCCAATATTTTCATAAGATGCAAATAATTTGTAATCACGTTTATCGCGGGTAAATTCTAGAGCATAAGCTTCATCTGATTGAGTTTCAGATAAGTTATAGTTTTGAATTAAAAATTCAGAGTTACGAGTATCAGCAGATGACACTTGATACAAAAGAGTATCCGATTGATTAAACCAGTAGCTACCATCCACTGATAATACAGTGTTGTGATAGTCATCACTTTCTCTGTGCGTGCTTGAAATACCAATAGTACCTTGCTGACCTAAGTCATATTGATAACGCCCTGCGGCTGCATTCGTTTTTTCGTTTAAGCTTGCAAAGCCAGAGCCCTGATTCGTTGGCAGTAAAATATTACTATTGTCGTCATCAGCTAGCATTAGCGCATAACTATGATCACCCGTTTTACCCGTCAGCTTTGCACCTAAAGTAGGCTCTGCAATTGTACGTGTATATAAAAGCTCAAATAAGCTACTTTTAAAGTAAGAAGCACCATCTAAAAAGAAAGGACGTTTTTCAGCGTAATAAATTGAAAAGGTTGTATTTACATCAAGCTCTAAAGAGTCAGTTTCTACTTGCGAAAAATCAGGATTAATTGTCGCGTTTAAAACAGCATCTTTTGTTAAACCCCAGCGTAAATCTAAGCCCACTTCAGTATCTATATCACCCTTATCCCAATCACCTGGCAACGCGGATTTATTATCGTTACGCAGTGTGGTTAATGTAGGTGTTAATTGGATATTTTTACTTGATTCAATGTCACTAAATCCAACTAACTTATCAAACTGGCAAAGGCTGCATTTCACATTTCTATCAAACCCCATATTTGATAGCTGATATAGCACATCACGTTGGTAGTTTCTCATTACAGAAAAACCCCACGTTAGCTCATTTTTATTTTCAGGAAAACGCAGTGCTTTAAAAGGAATACGCATTTCAACAACATAACCTTTGTCGTTAATTTGTCCTGCGCTATCCCAAATAGCATTCCATGAGGTATCAGAACTCCACCCATCGGTGTCGGTCATTCGTATATCGCCTTGCGCGCCCAGCGGGTTAACATGGAATTCATAACCACTGCGTTCATCATTAAATGTATCAATAACAAGAATAACGACGTCGTCTTCCCATAGCGTATCGCGGTCACGAAGTGATGCACGAATTTGCTCAGGGTTAGGATCCTCAGCAATAAAACCAACATATAAGTTAGTGCCATCTTCGTAAATAAAGGCATCAGTTTTTACAGGAGGAGTGCCTTTTTCGTTAGGCTCATCTTGGTAGAGTAAAGATACACGTGTTGCATTTTGCCAGTGCGCTTCATCCATAACACCATCAACGGTGATATTTGAATCAATACGGGATAAGGATACTTGCTGTTTTTTAGCCGCTACATCAAGGCTTGAAAGTAATAAAGCAAAACTTAAAAATAGGAAGGTAAACTTTTTTATTATAGTTATAAAGTACTGCATAAACATCCATTTAGACTGTAATTACTCATAAGGAGCAACTTAAGCTGAGGATTGTAATTTATCCAGGTACATTTGTTAATACTTTGAAATTAAAAATTAACTATTTAATGATAAAGGAGTAACTAATTGTTATGTATTATGTTTCGAGTAGTTTAAGCTTATCGTCTATGCCATTCCATACATCAGCGTCCTCTGGTGCAGGTTTAACCTCTGTAATGCGCGGCCAGACCAGTGCAAGTTCAGCATTTAATTCAGTAAACTCTTTTTGAGACTCTGGTAGCTCATCTTCTTGGTATATCGCATCAGCTGAACACTCAGGGACACATAAACCACAATCGATACAATCAATCGGGCTAATTGCTAAAAAATTAGGGCCTTCAAAAAATGCATCTGCTGGGCACACTGATACGCAATCGGTGTACTTACATTTTATACAATTTTCGGTGACAACAAACGCCATACTATTTTAATACCTAAGATTTTGAACAACAGTTGTGGATCATACTCATCCACTCCAAAAATACAATAAATAAGTGCCATATCAGGCTATTTTAACGTAAAATGCGCGCCTAATGTTTGCACACTCGTTGTGCCCTGCATCCCCTTATTGTGAGCGGTAATAATACCCCGCTATGACACCTAAAAGAGATATAAATGATACGTTTAACCGAAATAAAGCTGCCACTTGATCATGACGAAGACGCAATTGGTCAAGCAATTGTAAATAAACTAAAAATCCAACCTGAACAATTGCACAGTTTTAATGTGTTTAAACGTGGTTATGATGCACGTAAAAAATCAGCTATTTTACTTATTTATACACTCGATATAGAAGTTGATAACGAAGCCGAGCTACTCGCAGCATTTGAAAAAGACCAACATGTAAAAGTAGCACCAGACACAAACTATAAATTTGTAGCCCAAGCTAACAATAATATCAAAGAGCGCCCTGTCGTGATTGGTTTTGGCCCTTGTGGTTTATTTGCGGGCTTATTACTTGCTCAAATGGGCTTTAAACCCATTATATTAGAGCGCGGTAAAGAAGTACGTGAACGTACAAAAGACACGTTTGGCTTTTGGCGTAAACGCACACTTAATACAGAATCAAATGTACAATTTGGTGAAGGTGGCGCAGGTACATTCTCAGACGGTAAATTATACAGCCAAGTAAAAGATCCAAAGCATTATGGCCGAAAAGTCATTACTGAATTTGTAGAAGCAGGCGCACCCGATGAAATTTTATACGTAAGTAAGCCACACATTGGTACGTTTAAACTTGTCACCATGATTGAAAAAATGCGCGCTCGTATAATAGAACTCGGCGGCGAAATTCGCTTTAGCACACGTGTTGACGATATTCATTTAGATGACGGGCAAGTAACAGGTTTAACGCTTTCAAATGGCGAGCAGCTAAACACTCGCCATGTTGTATTAGCCGTTGGCCACAGCGCACGTGACACGTTTGATATGATCCACAAAAAAGGGATTTATGTTGAAGCAAAGCCATTTTCAGTCGGTTTTAGAATCGAACATAAACAATCAATGATCGATGAATGTCGTTTTGGCACAAATGCAGGAAACCCAATATTGGGCTCTGCCGATTATAAACTTGTTCATCACTGCGACAATGGCCGCACCGTTTACAGCTTTTGTATGTGCCCAGGTGGCACAGTAGTCGCGGCAACCTCTGAAGAAGGCCGCGTTGTTACCAATGGCATGAGCCAATATTCACGAAGTGAGCGCAACGCTAACAGCGCTATTGTGGTAGGTATATCACCAGAGCAAGATTTCCCAGGTAACCCACTTGCTGGAATAGACTTACAACGCAAACTTGAAGAGCAAGCGTATGAACTTGGTGGTAGCAACTACGATGCACCAGCCCAGTTAATTGGAGATTTCTTAAAAGGTAAATCATCAGCAGACTTAGGTGAAGTACAACCCTCTTACACTCCTGGGATTAAGTTAACTGACTTGAGTAAAGTGTTACCACAATTTGCAATTGATGCCCTTCGCGAAGCGATACCAGCGTTTAATAAACAAATTCGTGGTTTTTCAACTAACGACGGTTTATTAACCGGTGTTGAAACACGTACTTCGTCGCCTATTAGTATTAAGCGTGATAAAACATTCCAAAGTATTAACACCAAAGGGCTTTACCCTGCAGGTGAAGGCGCAGGTTACGCTGGCGGTATTTTATCAGCGGGTATTGATGGTATTAAAGCAGCTGAAGCAGTCGCACTGTCTATGTTAGAAAACGCTTAAACCTCTTTTTTAAGCTGTTTATCGAAAAGCCTCACTTTGTGAGGTTTTTTTGTGCTAAATGTATAGAAAATAATAACACCTCAAGCACCTCAACCATGATCAAAACATTTACCTTTTCGTTGCTTAGTGTATTAGCAATTTTTAACGCTAAAGCACAAGAGCTAAAAACCATCGATGAAATCCACAGTGCATATAAAAATAATTCTATTAATGCACAGCAACTCACCCAAAATTATATAGACCGAATTAATAAACTTAACCCACAATACAATGCAGTTATTAGTATTGAGCCTACAGCGATTGCTCAAGCTAAAACGTTAGATGAACTTGCCGCCAAAGGCACTTGGGCAGGTCCATTACACGGAATACCTGTACTTCTTAAAGATAATATAGAAACGAAAGGCACACTTCCCACAACGGCTGGCTCTTTAGCATTTAAAAATAACGTTACTAATAATGATGCTTTTGTTGTTAAACAACTACGTAATGCGGGCGCTATAATTTTAGGTAAAGCTAATTTAAGTGAATGGGCAAATTTTCGTTCATCCTATTCGTCGTCAGGCTGGAGTGCCGTAGGCGGACAAACACATAATGCGCACGATGTAACACGTAATCCATGTGGTTCTAGTGCAGGCTCTGCTGTGGCAGTCGCACTTAACTTTGCGCCCATAGCATTAGGGACTGAAACAGACGGTTCAATTACGTGCCCTGCCTCAGTAAATGGAGTTTATGCAATAAAACCGAGTATGGGCCAAGTATCACGCTCAGGCGTTATACCTCTTTCAAGTAGCCAAGATTCAGTAGGGCCGATGGCGCATTCACTTAAAGATGCACTGCTGGTTTTATCAGTTTTGCAAGGTGAGGACTCCCTTGATGCAACAACTACAGGGTTTGAATTAAAAGCAGGTAATCTAAAATCAAAATCGTCACTTATTATCGGTGCGCTACCTAGCGATAAATTTACAATTGAAACGCAGCGCCTTTATGCCAAGCAGTTACAAGCATTAAAACAGGCTGGGCACACTGTTATTAATGTAGATATTACTGATAACTTAGATATGCTATTTGTTGATGAATACTATATTTTACTTTACGACTTTAAAGCCGAAATTAATCACTACCTCGCAAGCACTCCCGCACAAGTAGCTGTTAAAAGCCTAAAAGCACTTATTAATTTTAATATTCAAAATAAAAATACAGAAATGCCCCACTTTGAGCAAGATATCCTAGTTCAATCGCAGGCTATTGATTTAACAAACAAACAAAAATACCAAGAGACTAAAGAACGCTATCGCACTTTAGCAACGACAGCCATTGTTAATGTATATAAAAACAACAAGCTTGATATTGTTATAGCGCCTACAGTATCACCCGCCTGGAAAACAGACTTAGTTAATGGTGATAATTTTAATGGCAGTAGTAGTTCGTTATCTGCTATTGCAGGCACAACGCACATAACTCTGCCGGTAGGCAAAGTAAGTGGTTTACCAGTTGGTTTGTCCATAATAGCAAATAAAGAGGGCGAGCAAGCGGCTTATGTATACGCAAATATTATTGATGAGGTGTTATCGTTAGATACAAAAAAACCTGAGTAAACTCAGGTTTTTTTAAACTAAACGGCGTTAACTATGACTTTTTAAGTGACAGTTTTTCGCCTTTTAAGCTTTTACGAACGCTTGAAATACGTGAGCGATTTACAGCTCTCGCTTCACCGGTTGCTTGTCCTGATAACTTGTTAGAACGTGTACGGCGTAAATGCGCTGGTTTTTTACCAATTTTATCAATTAGTACTTCACGGTTACTTACTTCGTAACCTTCTAAATATACACGTTTGATTTTTTGACCGATTAACGTTTCAATTTCAAACAAAGTGTTTTCTTCTTCGCGGCTAACAAATGAGATTGCTTGACCTTGGCGACCAGCACGACCTGTACGGCCAATACGGTGAACGTAATCTTCTGCAAGCCAAGGTAAATCAATATTAATTACACGAGGTAAACCATCAATATCAATACCGCGAGCAGCCACTTCTGTAGCTACTAATACACGTACTTTGCCTTCTTTAAATTCACGTAAAGCACGACGACGGTTACCTTGAGATTTATCACCGTGGCAAACGCCTGCCGGAATACCATCAAGATTAAGCTCTTTAACAAGCTCGTCAGCCGTTTCTTTCATGTTTACGAATACAAGCACTTGTTGCCAGTTTTTCTTACCAATCAATTCAGAAAGTAGCTCTTGCTTACGACGTTCTTCAACAGGGTAAACAACATGCTCAACAGTGCTTGCTGTACTGTTAGTTTGGTCAACACGAACAATTTCAGCTTGTTTTAATACTTTAGATGCAAACTGTTTAATTGCTGCAGGGAATGTCGCAGAGAAAAGTAAAATCTGGCGCTCTTCTGCACAGCTTTTAATTACGTTTTGCATGTCTTCAATAAAGCCCATATCAAGCATACGGTCAGCTTCATCAAGAACAAGATGCTTAACACTTGCAAGGCTTAAGTTACCTAAGCGAATATGATCAAATAAACGACCTGGTGTTGCAACAACAATATCTACACCTTCTTTTAAAGCGTTTGCTTGGCCGGCGGTACTAACCCCACCAAATAAACTAACGACTTTAAGTGATGTATGCTTTGCAAAATCTCTAAAATTATTTGCAATTTGTTCTGCAAGTTCACGCGTTGGAGCAAGTACTAACGCATGAGGTGCATTCGTTGTGCTGAGTTCAGACTCAACCAATTTTTGGATGATAGGTAAAGCAAACGCGGCAGTTTTGCCGGTACCAGTTTGTGCACTGGCTAAAACGTCTTTACCTTTACGAACAGCAGGGATTGCTGCGCGCTGAATGGGCGTAAGAGTGTGATAGTTAAGTTCGTCCAACGCCTGGATGATTTCAGGAGCGAAACTAAAAGATTTAAAATTCATGCTGTATAACCTACGGCCACATTATCAAGGGTCGCAAATTATACAGCAAAAACGAGTCAACAGTTAGCTTTAAACTGGATTAAAAGCTAAAAATTAGTTTGTTAAGTCATTAAAATATTGATTATCAACTCAAGAAAGCGTTAATACCTCATTTTGTTTTAATAACTGTGCTTTACCACCGACAACTTCACGTTCGTTAAGCTCATTTATTAATGGCAAACCTACTTTTTGTTGTTCATCACTAAGCGGTAAATACGGTAATCTAAATACTGGATTTACTGCACCTGTCATCATCATCGCAGTGTTAATAGCAATAGGGTTTGGCTCACAGAACAACCAGTTCATTAATGGTTGTAATGACGTATTTAACTCATCATTTTTAGTATCCATTAATTGGCGAAACAACCCAGGAATAAGGTTAGAAGTAACCGAAATAACACCGTGAGCTTTGTGTACATGACGAGCGTCGTGTGCTTCATCGTCGTTACCAGACCAACACGCAATGCCTTGCTGCTCATAGTGTGCAATGCGCTCATTGCCGCCACATTCTTTAATACCAATTAGGTTCGAATGCTGTGCTAATGGTTCAATAATATCAGGTGTTAGGTCTTGGCCTGTGCGACCGGCTACGTTGTAAATAAAGGCAGGTCCAATATCAAGTACGCGTTTGAAGTGCTCTTTAACACCCGCGATTGACGTACGTCCGTAATATGGGTTAATTTGCAGTGCTGCATCCATACCGCTGGCAAAGCCATATTTAGTTGCTTTAATCGCTTCACGGGTGTTGTTACTACCGGTATTACCAACAATAACCAGTTTGTCACCATATTTGTTTGCACTGTGCGCTATAAGCATTAAATGCTCTTCCCAGTTCATTAACTGGCCTTCGCCTGTTGTGCCACCAACTACAATGCCATCTACGCCCGCTGCAATTTGTATTTCAACGAGTTCATCGTACTTTGCGAGATCAATTTCACCGTTTGCTAAATATGGCGTTTTAATAGCTGTAATAAGGCTTGCTTGTTTAATTTTCTCTAGGGTGCGCATAAAAATTCATTATTTATAAAACTTGCGCTATTTGTAACATACTTGCCAGTATTTTTGGAGGTATAAGCGCACATTTAATTATAAAATCGCTTGTGTTATTGGGTTTGGTAATACAAAATGAATAACTGTATATAAAAACAGTATTTTATTTTTAACGATACCAGAGGCTTTATGCGTTTATCTGACTACTTAGCAACTCATTTTTATAACACCGATGAATTGTGCCAAGCATTAAACATAGATGCAGATACACTTTTAGCTTGGCAAGAGCGAAGTGTGTTCCCCAAACCAAGTTACTGTATTAAAAGTCAACTTAGCTGCAGCTCATATTCGGGTTTGTATGAATGCGAAGAATATGACGACTATTATCCGCGCGGCTGTGTTAATTGGGGGCAAGGTCTTTTAAAACAAAAAATAGAATCATCAAGCCATGCTTTTAATTATTTTGCGCAGCAATATACTGCAAGCCTAACTAAACTCGCTCAGCAAGGATTTACGTTTAGCGAAGAGCTATTTGGCTGTGAAATAGACGAGCACTTACAGCAAGTTTGGCAACAGTTTTTATGCAGTAAATATGGCGTACTTACTCAAAATGGATTAATAGACGAAATAGTCTCGGTAGACATTGGCAGGCTATTAGTTGACGACATTACAGAACTGCGCAGTAAAGCGAGTTTAAACCAAGAAGAAAGAGCGCTACTACACCCCGCCATGAAGCTTTTAAACAAAGCTTTAGGGCATGGCGCCGATCATGAAAAACAACATACATTACGCACCCGCTATATAGATGCACTTATTTTAAAATACGATTTATCTATTAAATAGTTTTGCATTAGTTTATTTATTTTAGGATTATTTGACAAAAAGCAAGATCTGTTAACTTAATTGTTATGCAAAATATAATTTAAAGGCACTGACTCAATGACAATCAAAACACAAATAAGTGTAATTTCTGCTGTAATCACCATCCTATCTTTTAATACACTAGCTAAAGCTAACCACGAAATAGTAAATGACGACATAATAAAAATACAGCGTGCAGCGCTTGCTAAAAACACCGCTAATAAAGGTTTTGGGCCACAATCACCACGCAATATTGATAATTATAAAGGCGAAAACACGGCAGTTTTCTCTCATGCCCCAACTTCATCAAATATGAACTTATGTAATATACACTTTCATAAAAATGCTGAACATGCCGGTGGCGAATTTAGCAAATATGCAGGAAATGGTAATGGAAAAGGTTTTCATAGTGGCTACTTATATTCAGGCTCTTTAACTAAAGGTGAAAGTAAACCAGCAAAAATTGAAATTTGTCCAAGCGAACACGGCGCACTCTCAGTCGGCGACACTATTGAAGTTCACAATGTTCATAGCAGTGCAATGGTTAAACCTGGCCCTACACTGGGTAGTTGTTTGAGTGATTCGATTAAAAATCCGCAACTACGTGTTGAAGCTCAAGTATATGTATTAGTAAACGATGCTAACGCACTTGATTTTGCTCAAATAAGTAACGTGTCATCGGTTAATGGCTATTACCAAGCAGCGAATGCACTTACTAATACTGGTGAAGCAGTTATTTATACCGGCTCTACCACTGGCCCTGGTTACAATGAGGCAGGCTCTCCTTTCCAAGTAACATGGTCAGTTAAACCAAAAGTAGCAAAGGTTGATATAAACAGTGTTGGTAAATGGTGTGAAAGTAACGCCTTTGATGAAGATCATGCCCACGGCGTACGAAATCTCGTAATAAATCCTGCACTACTATCTAAAATCAAATAATTAAAATTTAGCCAAATAAACACAACCCACTAATTAGTGGGTTGTGTTTATTATGACCGTTAAAATGAGTACTTCGCTTAATGGGATAAAAATGTCACATTAAAAGTATTTAAATCTTCATATGTAATACATGTTTCCTCATTGGTATTAAGCTCAACCACACCACAGTAAGAACCAGTTATAAACACTTGCCCTGCTTTTAAGTTAATTCCCTTTGCTGATAAGTAATTAACCGCCCAATAAAGAGGAAGCTGCGCAAGTTCTGCAGGGTGCACACCTGCCAAGTTTAACTCCAGCTCAGTTTGCTTAACGTTGATATTTACAGTACTTGCGTTATACGCTTTGGCTTTATCTATTTGCGGGCCTAAATACACGCCTTGATTAGATAGGCCATCGGCCAGCTTTTCAATGTGAGTGCTTGGAGTGTCTTCATCAAACCTTTTTTGAATAAGCTCAAGTGCTAAATGGGCGCTGGCAAATGCAGTATCTACGTCTTCATTTGTATAGGTTTTATTACTTGGTAAATCGCTTTGCAAAATAAATGCAATTTCTGGTTCAATAAGCGCTTTATTGTTTGTTGTATACAGTGGGCAATTTTCAGCTTGTTTTATAGGTGCATGTAAAAGAGGCGCTAATATAATTGAGCCATCATCTAAAGGCAGCATACACTTCCAGCCATATACGGTTTGATCATTTAAATAAATCATCAACTTTTGTACTTCTATCGCATCGTCAGTCGAGTCTAGTACTAACTCTTTAGGAAAGTTTGAACGTGCTGGGTTTTCTTCTCTTTGTGCTAATAAGTGAGTAGCAATTAGTTTTAGCTGTATTGAGTTGTTCACATAAATCTCTTTAAAATACGTTACTGGTTAAGCAGTAAATAGGAAGGGTTACATTATTAATGTATTAGCTTAGGCATTGGAACATCATGTTAAATGCCTATAATTAAAATTGTATTTAAAACAAAGCGTGGTAATTATTTAAGTATCAATAGATTTAAGCGAACGTAAAAACAGCCCTAAGCCGCCAAACGCTAAAATTATAATAACAATCAAATCAAACGACGTCATAGTTCGCATACTAAATCGAACACTCGATATAACGCCAAATATGAGTGCGGTTAACGAGCCAAGAGATAGCACCCAGCCTAAAATATTTTTAGAATTATAAAAAATCAGACCTACACCAAAAATAAACGGGATCATAACCATGCCGCCTGTAACGCCAAAGCCACCTAAAGCATTAACACTATAAATGCGAGAACTTAGTCCAAAATTAGAGGTCACCGAAATTGCGTTTAGCAGCATATAAAAGCCACCGCACATCATAATCAAACCAATAAAAAAATACCCAATACCACCAGAGCTTCCACCCGCACCTTTCATTATTAATTATTCCTTTTATATTTTTAACTTAATTGTTTTAGATGGTAATTGCTCGAGTATTAACATTGACCGCAATCTACATAATCAATCAGTGCACACGCGAAAACACTTATCGCGTAATTACATGCCAAATAACATAAAACCAAGATAAAAAACCGTGCAAAATTGCCCATAACACAGACTCATTAGCACTCCATGAAATAGCAATTGCTAGGGCCGTACCAAAAGAGACTCCATATTTTACTATCTCATTTCTTGAGTTTCTCATTAGTTATATTCCTAATTTTTAACTTATACCAATCTGCTTATATATGGGGTCTATTTAACGTTAAGAAAATTACGCTAGAACTAGGCAAAAATTTTTATATCTAGTTGTTCTAAATAAAAAATTTTTAACGACGTTATAGTGCAATTTAATTCGTTAAATTGATCAAAGATTTATGCAGGTTGGTATTATTAGCTGCTTGATTTGCTTACTAAAACTGACAGCTCTTTACCATCAATATTAATACTTGCTTCTTTGCCTAGTTCAACAACTAAAGAGGGAGCCATATGTTTTCCACCTAGTTTTAGGTCAGTTGCTAAACTAACAGTAAGCTCATCAATTGGCGTTACTGTAAGAGCAAAACTATACGAATTATCAACTGAAACTGACGCCTCTTCATTTGAATTGACTACTAAAACAGGTGAGCCAATTAAGTTTTTATTATCATAAAATTTAGCATTCACTACAAAACTATCATTAGCTTGTGCAAATGAAGCAAAGCCTAACAACGCTACGATTGCGATTAATTTTTTCATTATTATCTCCATATAAATTATACAGTTTAAAGCTGTTAAGGCTTTATTGGCTGTGATTTTTTAGCTAGCAATTTACCAGCTAATGATTAAAAACTTATGTTTTAGCTCTGATGACATAACCAACGCCCAGCGAACTAATATAGAACAACACTCCAAATACACTAATATCAATGAGTAGCTTTAGAATGTCAAAAGTATCTGTAAACACAAGATACTCAAAAGCAAATAAGTGAAATATAACTTTTGATCCGAAATACGCAGTTAATAAAGGGATTACAAAAATAAGAATAGATTGATTTGATTTATTAATTTCCATACCCATGTCTCCATTATTAGTTTAATTAACTCAGCTCTAAAAATATAACACACAAAAAATATATAAATAGTTTGCTATTTTGAGTCTCTTATTCAGTACCACTCGAACTATTTACGGCTGACTAAAATGCCATGTTATATTTCTATAATTTACACCAGAGAACTTTAATGTAAACAACAAATTAAATAGGCTATTTATTAGAGTGGGTTGTGATAGCAAAACGACTCTTAATAAAGTTATGAACCTCTTTTGATTTCGAAGCACTACGAATGCGAATTAACAAAAAAGAGTCCTAATAGGTTTCATTGATATTGGCGAAGTTGGGTATTTAGGCAGGTTGGAGTGTAAGAATAAAAGGTGATGTAAGATAACAGCACCTATTTGAGTATTTACTTTATGATATGTAATTTAGCTAAGTATTTTAATACGTACCATAATAGGCACTATAAAAAGAATTTAACCAATTGATTTATATACATCAATACTACTATTGGTTAAAAGCCCAGTAACTTGCGTACCAAATGCTTTAAAGTGTGGCTCGTTTTTATGCGCTTCAAAGTGCTCGTCAGACGCCCACTGTTCGCTAACAACATAATCGGTATGTTCATCATCACTTTTTACCGATAGTTCATAACGTAAGCACCCTACTTCTTGGCGCGATGACTTTTGTAAGTTTTCAAGTGCTGTAAGCATCACATCTGCATCAATATTTTTGCACGACAGTGCCGCTATAACCGTTAACATGTGTATTCCTTTTAAAAGTTAAGGTGTAGATAATCTACACCTTAAAATATTTAGTTTAACTTTGCGTTTGAGGTAAGTTTACTGATCCCACTGCGGCGCAAAGTCTGGTGTTGCTTGGCGGTCGCCACAATCAAGACCATCAATGCGGGCTATGTCTTCATCATCTAACTTAACGTGGTCGTTAAAGTTATCTTCTAAGTTTTTGCGCTTAGTTGATGATGGAATTGTCGTCATGCCGCTTGCGTTAACCCATGCTAAAACAACTTGTGCTGGACTTGCATCGTGCTTTTTAGCAATGTCGATAATGGTTTGATCTTTAAGTACTTTGCCTACTACAAATGGCATGTACGCTGTCACGTGTATATCGTGCTGAGCACAAAATGCACGCAATTTAGTATTAGTTAAATATGGGTGAACCTCAACCTGATTGGTAAATATTTCACGCGAGTCAAGTGTTTGCATTGCTTCATTTAAGTTTGCAATGGTGAAGTTTGATACACCAATGTGCTTAGTTAAACCAAGCTGCTTCGCTTTTAGTAATTCAGTGAGGTATTCACTCATTGGCTCGTCGTTAGCAGGCGATGGCCAATGAACTAGCAGTAAGTCGACCGAATCAACTTGTAGCTTTTCAAGTGACTTTTTAACGCTTGGGATAAAGTCGCTTTTATTTAATTTGTTATTCCACACTTTGGTAGTTAAGAATATTTCACTGCGCGGTATATTACTATCTTTTATGGCTTGGCCTACTTGCTCTTCGTTGCCATAAATTTGTGCGGTATCAATATGGCGAAACCCAACTTCGAGCGCCATTTTTACTGAGTTATAGGCAGTGTCGCCCTCTAAACGGAATGTTCCCATACCTAAATCTGGCATTTCAATTACACGTTGTGTCATGGCTCTATCCTTATAAAATAATCGGTTAAAAACAAGCTCTTTTAAGCTTTACGAAATACACCTTTTACTTCTTATTACAACTGTCACTTAAAAATTAATGACCTCATAACAGGTATGAGGTCATTAATTTTAGTTTCAACCTTAGCAGAAGATAGTTTACGCTTGCTGAATTTCACGTTTATCAAGCATACCGCTGTAACGTGTAACACCAAGTGCTAAAACAGAGATAACGGCGCCTATCCATGCTGTATCTTGTAGGGTCATGTTTTCTACTACGCTACCACCAATAATTGATCCAAGTGCAATACCAATATTAAATGCGGCTATGTTTAAGCCTGATGCAACATCTACCGCATTGGGCGTGTGCTTTTGTGCTTGCTTTACTACATAAAGTTGCAAGCCTGGCACATTACCAAAAGCAAATGCGCCCCAGACTAAAATAGTAAGTACAGCGGCAATTTTTGATTCCATCGTAAAGGTAAATATCAGTAAAATAACACTCAAAGCGCTGAATATAATACTCAGTGCGCTAATTGGGCCACGTCTGTCGGCCAACTTTCCACCCCAAATATTACCTATTGCTACCGATACACCGTAAACAAGCATTATCAAGGCAATAGCCGAAGGCGCAAAACCTGTTTGTTGCTCTAAAATAGGTGCTAAATAAGTAAACGCTGTAAACGTGCCGCCATAGCCCAATATCGTCATTAAATATACGAGTAATAAACGCGGTTTTACGATTACTTGTAGTTGCTCTTTAAACGTTGCAGGTATTGATTGTTTTAAGTTTTTTGGCACTAAAATAGAGCTGCCGATTAATGCAATTAAACCTAATACCGACACAACTAAAAACGTTGCACGCCAACCAAAGTGTTGGCCAATCCATGTACCTAATGGCACACCAGTTACTAGTGCTACAGTAAGCCCAGTAAACATAATGGCTATTGCACTGGCTTCTTTATCTTTGCTTACTAAGCTTGTGGCAATCATCGATCCGATTGAGAAAAACACACCATGGGCAAGCCCCGTTAAAATGCGCGCAAGTATTAATGTTTCGTAGCTTGGCGCTTGCCAAGCAAGTAAGTTACCCAAAACAAACAAGCCCATTAAGCTTATTAATACCACTTTACGATTCCAACGACCCGTTAAAGCTGTTAGCACCGGTGCACCAATAGCAACGCCAACCGCATATAAACTTACAAGCAAACCCGCTGAAGGTAGGCTTACGCCTAAGTCGTTTGCAATGGTGGGTACTAATCCTAAAGTATCCCCAGAATTAGCCTTTACATATCAATGAACTAACAGTATTAAAAAATGTGGGTAGTGAGGGAACATTCATGGTGTTTTGTGATCTTATGAATCGCTTAAAAACAACAGAACTAAACACCATGAATGCGTCTACTATTTTGCACAATATGCTCCGCGCTGTCACCCCTAACTCTATTCATAAAGCCAGATTTAATACTCTAGTCGCTGCCGTTAAATCTCTTTTGCACTGTCAGCAATGCACCTTGACGTCTATCGGCCGCAATTTGGATTCAAAAACAACTGAAAAACATGATATTAAACGTATTGATCGACTACTCAGTAACAATGAGCTTTTGCGTGAATCGATATCGGTTTATGTTCGCTTAAGCCGTTTTGTGGTCACTGAAAAGCATCCCGTCATTTTGGTCGATTGGAGCCATGCTGATACACAAACCAAATACTGTATTCTGCGTGCCAGCATTGTCAGTGAAGGTCGCTCTTTAACCCTGTATCAGGAAAGTGCATTCAGCTTTCAATATCATTGCCCAAAAGTGCAAAAACGGTTTTTAAAGATGCTCAAACTGATCTTGCCGAGTGATTGCCGCCCCGTGATTGTGACGGATGCGGGCTTTAAAGTCCCCTGGCTCAAAGCCGTGCGGAACAATGGCTGGCATTATATTAGTCGGGTTCGTGGTACGGCACATTTGAAAACGCAGGACAGCGATGAGTTTATTCCATGCCAGTCACTATTCAAGAACAATCAGCGTAAGAGCCAGTATCTTGGCGCGACCGAGCTGACCAAAAGTGCAAAATATCAAACTCATGCAGTGTTGGTTGGCAAGGGACATAAGTTATTAAAAAGAGATAAAAAACGCGGTTATAAGGAGCCTTGGCTACTCGTTTCTTCTCTTCCAAAAAGACACCACTTTCTCGAAAAGGTGCTCAAGCTATATGGAATGAGAATGCAGATAGAGGCAGGGTTTCGAGACCAAAAAAGTGTTAGGTTCGGCTTAGGCTCAGATCTGCACAGAACGAACAAACTCTATCGATTAGACATACTTTTACTGCTCGCAACATTGGCTCATTGGTTCTCAATGATGCTGGGTGCTGTGATAGACAAAGCAGGAAAGACAGGGGCTTTTCAAGCTAACTCAAGCAAAAACAGGCGAGTAGTGTCATGGGCATTTGTTGGGTTGCGATACTTCAAAAAACAGTCCATTAAGCTGCGGCGGCGAGATTACTTGGAAGGGCTAGCCTATTTCGTACAGGTGGTAGTGCAACTCGATTGGAAAAATATGGATGTGAGTGATGTGATTGAAATTTAATAATTATTTTTGGGGATCCCTTAGGTACTAATCCCACTATTACAAACTCAGTTGTTCCTATTGCAAATGCGCTTAAGGTAAGCGCCCACAAAGCCAATGGCATAGTTATATCCTCATTAATATTTGAAGAATGTAGTTTGGCTAAAATATCATTTGCAAAAAATAGTATTAGTGACAAAATACTTTTGTTAATAATGCAAAGGTGATGTTGGTATACTTATGGCTGTTCATTCAAAAACTGAAGATTTAGAAACGTTTATAACGGTAGTAGATTGCGGAAGCTTTTCGGGAGCGGCTAATTTGCTCGATCAACAGGTGGCTAAAGTGTCGCGAGCTGTATCACGCCTTGAAAATACATTGCAATGTACTTTGCTAAACAGAACAACACGCCGATTAGAGCTTACTGAAGAAGGCCATACTTTTATAAAATTTGCGCGTGAAGGGTTAAATACGCTTTATACCGGTGAAGAGGCCATAAAGCTTTTAAAACAAGCGCCAAGTGGCAAGCTGCGAATAGATGCTGCAAGCCCTTTTGTATTGCACCAACTTACGCCTTTAATTGGCGAATTTGCCAAACAATACCCCCACATAACGCTTGATATAACCTCCCACGACAGCATTATTGATTTACTTGAACATAAAACCGATTTAGCCATACGTATTGGTGATTTAAAAGACTCAAATTTACATGCTCGTAAACTTGGCAGCAGCCAGTTACGTATTGTAGCCAGCCCAGAATATATAAAAAACAACACAGCAATTACGCAAATAGATGACTTACAAAATCACAAGATAATTGGCTTTAGTGACTCCCCTAAATTAAACACTTGGCCGTTAGTAAAGCCCGCTTTATTTACGTTTTCACTTAGCGCAAGCAGCGGCGAAACAGTGCGCCAACTATGTATTGCAAACCAAGGCGTTGCGCTACTTTCTCACTTTATGATTGGCAATGACCTAAAAACAGGTAAATTAGTTGAAGTGTTACCCAGTGCAGTTAGCTCTCCTAATAACCGAGAGGTTGTACAAGCCGTGTATTATAAAAGCAGTGCGGTATCGTCTCGAATTGTGGCTTTTTTAGATTTTATAAAGCCACGACTAAGCTTATAACTATATTAAAAAGCAAGTTAAATTATGCTTGGTTATTAAAAAGCAAACCTGAATTTTTATTATCTGAAGATGATGAAAACATTGAATCCATTAAAGTAGATACATTTTTTCGCACTGTCAATTGTATCGACGATAGCTCACTATCGAGTTGCTTTTTAAGTTCGCTTAGCTCTTCTATCGCTTCCCCTGTGGGCGTATCAGAACTATTGGTCATTTCTCTTATTTTACTCTGTAAATCTTTAATTGACTCGATCGCTTTATTCATTTGAACTGCTGAATTGTCACTCGAATCTTCTGTTTCGCTGCTAATGATAGACTTTGCGTCTTCAGTAGCTGCAGTAGAGCTCGTAGTTTTTTCGGCGTCTTTATTTAAAGAAGAGTCTGCTTTAGCCTCTGGACTTTTACTAGGATCATCCGTTTTTACAGTGTTTTTATTTAAATTACTTAGATTCGAATAGCTATTGTCATTGTATAACTGTGAAGAAAGAGTTCCAAAATTCATTTTTGCCTCATGTGTCTAAAAATTGACGACTTTATTTTTATAATTAGAAGCAATTATCATTCCAAACATGGTAACAAATTGACCGTCCGTACTTTAAACGGCAACAGGATTTATAAGTCGCCACGGGGTATTATTTTGCTTAATTTAAAATGCTAGGAAAGCTATACTTTTAAAATACGCCTGCGAAAGGCTAAATATTTTATGCACAGATGAAAACGCCATAAAGCTTTAAAACAAGCGCCAAATGGCAAGCAACTAATAGATGCGGCAAACCCTTTTGTATTGAATCAACTTACGCCTTTAATTGGTGAATTCGCTAAGTAATACCCTCACATAACGCTTGATATAACCTCACACGGCAGTACTATTAATTTACTCGAGCATAAAACAGACTTAGCCATACGTATTGGTGATTTATAAGATTCGAACTTACATGCTCGTAAACTTGGCCGTTAGTAAAACTCATTTTATTTACGTTTTCGCTTAGCGCAAGCAGCGGCGAAACAGTGCGGTATCATCGCGAATTGTGGCTTTTTTAGATTTCATAAAGCTTAGGCTTAGTTTATAAGCTCTGTATATTAATATTAATATGCTTATTAAATGTTTTAACCGATTTTTTGACGCTTTTTAATAATCAAAAAGTATAAATAATAAAAGTAGTAATTAAAGGTATTAATTAAAATGGATTCTTTAACGCAGGTAGCATTAGGCAGTGCTGTAGGTTATGCGGTATTAGGCAATAAAATAGGTCGAAAAGCCGTTTTATGGGGAGCAATTTTAGGCACGCTCCCTGATTTAGATGTATTTTTGCCATATGGCGGATCTGTAGAAGCATTTACTTATCACCGTGGCTTTAGCCATTCGTTATTAATACATTTATTAATTAGCCCGCTCATTGTATGGCTAATATTAAAAGTACACGCGGGAATGCAAATTTATAAAGTGCGCTGGTTTTGGCTAGTATTTTTAAGTTTATCTACACATGCCCTATTAGACAGCCTAACGGTATACGGTACACAACTACTCTGGCCTTTTACTGAGTACCCCTTTGCGGTTTCTAGTGTATTTATTATTGACCCTGCTTACACGCTTCCTTTATTAATTGGCGTAATATGTACGCTAATACCCAAAATAAAAGCAGCAACGGCTTATCGTATAAATGCAGCGGCTTTAGTTTTAAGTAGTCTATATTTATTTTGCGCTTTAATTTTAAAAGTAAATATTGATGACAAAGTAAAAACGGCTCTCAACAACAGACAAATACCAGTAAATGCGTATGTTAGTACGCCTGCTCCGCTAACCACTTTGCTGTGGCGTATTGTTGTGATGTCTGACGGACAATACTACGAAGGTTATGCATCAGTATTTGACGCACCCAGCGATGTTACATTAACGGCTTATCAAACAACGCCTTCACTGTTAAATAATATTAGCGATGAATGGGCTATAAAACGCTTGCAGTGGTTTACTAAAGGGTTTTATTCGGTGCGCCAACAGCAAAGCAATATTGTACTTTCTGATTTACGTATGGGCATGGAGTGCAACTATGTGTTTAATTTTGTAGTCGGTCAAAAAAATGATTCAGAAGTGAGCATTGGTAACTTTGAAAAAATAAGTCAAAGACCAAACTTAAACAATCTTCATAAAATATGGAACAGGGTTTGGCAACCAAATGTGTCTTTAGCATCACCCGCGGCAAAAAATGACTGCAATAGCGAATAACGGCATATTATAAGATTCATACTAGCATGAGGAAGTTAAGTGAAGTTCAAGCAGCAATTAAACTAAATAGTTCACTAAAGTGATTGCTGCTTTTTTTGCTGATACATTGCAACATCAGCATCTTGAATCATATCCTCAACTGATTTACCTGTATCGTGTTTAAAGTGTGTTACCCCTACACTGTAGTCAATTTTGTATGGCTTGTTTAAGGTATTATTAGCATGCGCTATTGCATCCGCAAACCTTTGTAAAACAAACTCTGCTTTTGTCTCGTCTGAGTCGCTTAACATCGCAACAAATTCATCTCCGCCAAGTCGACCTATGACTTCACAATCACGAAATGAACTAAGCATAATTTGTGCAAATTTATTTAATACAAAATCGCCTTCGTGGTGTCCATAAATATCATTAATTTGTTTAAACTTATTGAGATCAAACAATATAAACGACATTGATACTTTATTTCGCCTACATACATTTAGCGTATGTTCGGCAAGGTTTAAAAAGCCACGTCGATTAGAGATTCTTGTTAACTCATCAATTGTGGCTAGTTGAATTGATTGAATTTCTCGCTCGACTAACGTGCCTAAATCTCTTAGTAATTGTTTTTCTTCATCATTGAGTTGTCTAGGTTTATTATCGGCAAGGCACAAAGTGCCTATAATGACTCCCTCCCTTAATTTTAAAGGAAAACCTGCATAAAAGCGTACTTTAGGATCGCCTGTAACAAAGGGGTTATCAAAAAACCTTTCGTCTTGAGCTGTATCTGGGATTATTAATAACTCGTCTTGATTTATGGTGTGGCCACAAAATGAGGTTTCGCGAGGAAGCTCAGGCGC
>NZ_AUTI01000394.1:0-5843 GCF_000497995.1 Pseudoalteromonas sp. TB25 | reverse complement strand
ATCCTGCAGGTACTAACCACAATAGTAATAACCAGTTAAATATTGGCAGCTCACCTATGAAAAGTGATTCAAATAATGGGTTATCGTCAAGCAGTGTTTTAATAGCAAAAAGCCCTGCTAACCCCGCAAGTGCAAAACCCGCCACTTTATATAACTTAGCTAAAGTACCGGCAAGTTTTGCTCTATGTAAATACACACCCCCTAATGCCAGCCAGTTACAGGTAAGGAGTATTTGTTCGTAAAAGTTAAGTGAATCAAATTGCGGATAATGCCCTACTAGCTGATAACTTGTTTCGGTAGTAATAAAAAGCGCTAAACAATGAAGAGCTGCACCTTCGAGCCATATTTTAAGTTTTGATGAGTCAAAGCACTTAGCTGCGGCAAAAAATAACGCGATACATAACGGATAAATCACAATACTCCAATGCAAACCAAATACCGTTAACGCATCGTAGCTTGGTGTCCAAGGCGCAAGCGTTAAGCGCAGTAATAACGCAGCAACTAATGCTTTAATAGGCCAATGCGGCATAGGCACGTTATAGCGCTTAATAAGTACGCTTATAAGTAATACTTGCACAGCAAGTGCAATGGTTAGGCCACTGTCACTTAGTAGCATGGTAATTGCTAACGTAATATTAGCGTTAGCGCCTACCCAGTAGGTAAAGCGCTGAAAAAGCGTTGTATTGTATTGCGCGAGCTTTATTAAAATAGCCGCCACTACAAACAATACAACGGCCCAAAGTGGATATGCAGTACTTAACGCAGAATTAGGAATAAGCGTATATAAAGTAGCTATCATTACAAATACACTAAACGCTCCCGTAATATGAAACGCTAAACGCTTAATCTGTTTTTTACCGTAATAAAGCCCAAAAGCGGTAAGTAACAATCCGAGCAATAAACCCAAACCGTATTCATTTTTGAATACAAAGAGTGCGTCATCAAATAGATTTGGCGAAAGATGCGTGCTTTCAGCACTTATAACTAATAGCGTTGAAATAACTAACGCTACGCCCTGCCAAATATCCCAACGGCTATTTTTAAGGACTAAAAACAACACCAATACAATACTCAACACGCCGATTGTTTGCCACTGCATATCAAAGTGACTTATTAGCATTGTAAATATTAAGGGTGCTATAAAGGCGAGTAATAATGCATGATCTGGAAGCACTTTAAGTAAACGTTTTAAACTGTGCGGGCGATGTTCAATAACATTCAGTTTTAGACCTAAGCGCGGTATAGCAATTAACCCTACAATACTAAGTAAAGCAAATGCCCCCATTAACCAAACGGTATTAACTTCAAGTAGCGTAAAACCAACTAAATACCAACCAATATGCCCTGCCCATAATAAATACCACAACCAAGCTCGCTGCACTTTATGTGCAACTAACGCAGCCGACAAACTTACAAAGCCAACATACATAAATAATGCAAACAAGTTACCGCTGCCAGTGCTAACCCATATTGGTACACTATAAGCGCCAATAATACCCAATACAGCTAATAATGGGCCCAATCTAAGCGCCATAGCACTTGCGCTAATTGCAATAACTGCCAGTGCAAAAAATGCCACGGTAGGGCTAAGCATATCGTAGCTACTGTAAGCTAAAAGCGTTAAAGCAAAACAAGTAATAAACCCACCACTTGCAAGCGCTGCGGGTATGTAATTATTAAAGCCTTCAAATACAATGCGTTTATGGTGTAAATAAGCTGCGGCTGCAATTAAGCTAAGTCCAAATAAGCCGCCTAAACTCAACCTCATTACAGGTGATAGTAATCCCGCTTCTAGGCTGTATTTAGCTAAAAATATGCCCCCAAACGCAAGCGCTATTGCGCCTATCCAGGTCATCCAGTTCTCTTCAAACCCTGCGCGTAATTTATTAAATAGTAATTCTGTGGCTGATGCTGCAGCTGGTTTGGCTTTTTTAGGAGGCGCTGATGGCTGATTTATTAAAGGTGGTGACGCGTTTTGGGACGTTAAGCTTGGCTGTGCTTTATGAGCAATTGGCTCTGATCTTGAAAGCGCTGCCTGAGCCGTAGATGCTTCACTTTGAGGTTCACTTTGCGATATCGATTTATGTGTTTGTAGATGTGTTATTTTGGCCCTTAAAACAGCAACTTCTTGTTTTAATCCATTTAACTGCACTAGCGCTATTAAGCCGCAAATAGCACCCGCAACTACAACCAGTATTACTATGACGGCTAACCCAACTAAATCATCCATGGCACACTCTTATTAATTATTATGCCCTGAGTGTACCTAATTATTAATGAGTAGGTAAATTTTGTTCAATAAAAAGCCTAAGTACTTAAAGTGCTTAGGCTTTATGCTACTTAATATGCTTAGGTTTATTCAACACTATCAGTAATAGTGCGCTCTAGGGTCATCTTATAACCTGAGCTTGTTGTTTCATCATGCTCTAAAATCAATATGTAGTTACCCTCTTGTGTAAAGTCCATATCGCTTTGTTGAATAAGCACAATTTGCTGGCCGTTGTCTTCGTAAACAACATAAACCGTGTAAATTTCGTTATCTACAACCTGCTCTTCTTGGTCATACTTATCTAGGCCATCGACTACGTTACTGGTGTCGTCTACCGTTTCGCCGTTAAGTGTAAAGTACACATCTACATCTGAAACCGACTGCCCTGCGTAGCTTTCAATTAGGTTTACAACCGATACCGTATGGCTGTAACTGCTTGGTGTTAGATTTTCTTCAACGCTCATCATACGTAAACCGTTATCTGCGTCGTTATAAAAAATACCCACCGCACTTTGCTCGCGCTCTAGCGTCATTAAAAAGTTATCAGCTAGTTTTGTACCTTCTTCGTCGTACATAGCTACGCTGTAACTATTAGGCGAAAGTTCAACATAATCGGTATAAGAGTCACTAGCGACTGTATTTGTTGTGTTTACAGTTGTACCGCGTGTAGCAGAAAAGCTTACTGGCGAGTAGTCATCAACGGTATTTATAAAACGTAATTGCCCTAGAGCAGATTGGTGTTTAAGCTCAGTAACGTAGTTATTATCGGTTACTACATCAAGCGTAATGCCGCCTTCTTCTGTTGCATAACTTGGGCGGATCATTGCTACATAACTTGCTTCATCGTATAAATAAACAGATGACGACTCGTACACAACATCACTGCTGCCCGCTTCTGTTATGTAAATAGTGTAATAACCTTCATCAACGCTTTGCAGATCTAACTCACTTAAATATTGAGCTGATGAGAAAAGTGTCGCGCTTTCAAATACACCATCATCAGTTGCTAAGTAAATATCGTAGTTAGTGTCCTCTCCTGCAATATTATAAAACCCTAAGTTAAACTCACCCGTATCGCTTGTAATAGGTACGCTAAGCTCTGTAAATGTAGGTTCATCAAAGTTACCACTCATTACTATTAACTGTGTTTTGTCACCCTTAATAGAAATTTCTTGATCGCTAATTGTTATATAGCTGTCGTTAGCATCTAGGTACTCAAAACTTACATCATAAGTGTCTGTGCTGTAGTTATGGCGAGTAGTTACATCAGCAAAATCAGCGCCTGAGCGCTCTGTTTCTTCAACAAACAAACGTGTGTATGGGCTATTGTAAGAGCCGTTATACAATTGGATGTAACCTGTAGAGCTTGAGCTATCGTCAGAGCCGCAGCCCGACAAAATAGTAATTAGACTTAAGGGTAATGCAGCTTTTAAAAGGGAGTTAGTCATTAAGGTTATTCCTTATTATTAATATCCCCATTATGACCCAAACATTCTATTTTAATTTCATGATTTACAAAGCATTACCCTCACTGACACTTCCTTACGAAAACGTTAAAAAGTGTAGTAAATGTGCAAACAATAAGGACGTGTTTTTATATAATTAAAACGCTTATGGGGCAATTTCAAAACGATCTCGGCCACTCTTCTTAGCTAAATATAAAGCTTGATCAGCGCGCTTCATTACTTTATCTAAAGGCTCATTAGGCGTTTGCATTGCAACACCTATACTTACTGTTAAGTGACGAGAGTTTTGAATATTTATGGTGTGCGCAAGGTCAATTAATTGCTGCGAAAAATCACACGCTTGCGTCATATTATTTGTAGGCAAGTAGCCACCAAATTCTTCACCACCGAGGCGAGCAAATTTGTTTTGGTGCGTAAAAGCATTGTCGTATTTAGTTGCTAGTTCTTTAAGCATTACATCACCAACATCATGACCAAACTCATCATTGATTGCTTTAAAGTGGTCTATATCGATAATTAAAATAACGTAAGGTGAGTGCTGAGCATCTTTAGCGTGCTGATAAAAATAACGTCTATTATGTACCTTGGTTAAATCGTCAATAATGAGCTCACGCGCTAATCGGTTATTAATACTTTGTACAAAGCGCATAGTTTTAAATAAACCATAGGAAGTTAAAAGCATGCCGCTGGTTCTGCATAAATCTTCAAAATAAATACTTACCCAGTAAGGCTGTATCACTATCTCATCGATTAAATCAGCTGTATTACCCATGGACCAGAGCATTAATCCGAGAGTCGAAAATGTATATGCAAGCTTTGAAAGTTTGGAGCACTGAACCATCCAAAATAAAAAAATAAGAACAATTAAATTAATAAAATCAGTTGTAAAACCGTAAACATTATTTTGAACTTGTAAGGGAGGAAAGTTAGTTAGGGAGTAGGCTGAAAAAATAACAATATAAGCTAATAAAAATAGGCTTACAGTTTTATTTTTCCAGCTCATTTTAAAAAAATTAGAAAGCCTGATAGTGAGCTTTACAGTTTCAATCATATTAACCCTAAGCTTTTCGATACTATATTAAAAAACTATAGCACATTACCAAAAAGGCTTATTAGAATAAGGTGGTTAATAATCTTTAATAATGAGCTTAAATCACCAAGCTTAATCCCCAAACCCCTAACACAAGTAACGTTATTAAAACCATTGCCTTAGTTTTGTGTTTACTAATGATTCGCTCAGCTTCATTACCTGCATAATAAACAATAATAGCCAGACCAAAGTAACGAATAGAACGCGCGATACCTGAGGCCAATAAAAATAGCCAAATAGAATACTTAGTCGCGCCTGCTGCAAGCATCGCTATTTGAAACGGAATTGGCACAATGCCAAGCGTTATAACAAACCAAAAACCTTGATCTTGCATTTGCTGCTTAACGTTTTCAAATTGCTCAGGGCTCGAAAACGTATTAATAATCCAATCACCAACCGCATCAAATAAATAATAACCCAACGCATAACCAAACAATGCACCCACTATGCAACCTAAAGTCGCCATTAAGGCGATAAGCCATAGCTTCTCTCTACGAGCTTGCATTAGCGGTACTAATACAGCCTCAAGTGGAATAGGCACTATGGTTGACTCTAAAAACGACGCCACTGTAATACCGCTAAGCATATGCTTAGAGTCAATAAAATTACGCGTTTTTTCTTTTAGCTTTTTTTGAATTGCCATAGTAAATCCTTTTCACTTATCTGTAAGAACAAGAGTATTCAATAAGCCAATAGTTACACATTTAGGTTAATACACGCTGAAAACAGTGTAGTAAATTTATCAGGTCCTAGGGCGTATTGATCTTTGTGGATTGAAATTTGTTCAATCCAAGGAAGATTAAATCGCGGCGCGAGGTTTGTAACCTAGTGGGCTCGGTAACTGCTCCTGCGTTACCCTACTGGCTTACATCCATGTAAGAATAAGTAAAAATCGAGCAAAGCTTCCGCGTCATGCTCACCCCCTTACCTACATCCATGTAGGCAACAAAGAGTTAATCGTCCCTAGATCGAGCTCAAAGGGCAGCGCATGTTTGGTATTTATGCTGCGTTATCGCCT